>CAZAEO010000001.1:0-23586 GCA_964484285.1 uncultured Coxiellaceae bacterium
AAAAACGCAGGGTTCGCAATGACACTACTTAAGCTTATTCTGCGTAAGGTGAGTTTTTAATCCGGCGCATGAATCACTTTAACTATTTTTTGTTTACCCAATAATTTCCTTATTTGCTTCGCTATATTCTCCAACAAGATTTTTTTAGCACTCGATGGCCGCCACATCATACCAATAGTACGTATCGGTTTAGGAGAACCAAAGGGTAAATAACATACTTCATCGTTTGATCTGCAAGATAATTTTGGTATTAACGTAATACCCGCTTTGGATGCAACCATATGATGTAATGTTTCCAAGCTGGTCGCTGCAAAACTATTATCTGCTACCGCATTAACTCTTTGGCATAAAACCAATGCTTGTTCACGCAAACAATGGCCATCCTCGAGTAACAGCAGCACTTTATTGGCTAAATCAGCCTGTTTTATCATTTTTCTTTTTACTAAAGAATGATTTTTGGGTGCAGCTAACATGAGCTCTTCTTCAAATAAAGGCGCTGCAACAAAATCCCCGCCTATGGCAGGAAACCCAAACAAAGCTCCATCTAATTTTCCGTTTTTAAGTTTTTTAACTAACCCCTCTGTCTGGTCTTCAACAAGATAGATGATAAGCTTAGGAAATAATTTAGCTAACCCAGGAATAATATAAGGCAAGAGGTAAGGACCTAAGGTAGGAATAATACCTAAATGCAATTCCCCACTAAAAGGATCTTTTGCCTGATTAGCCATCTCACGCATGGTGTTTACGCGAAGCAAAACATCTTTTGCGTGTTCAGTCATTAATTTCCCTATTTCCGTCAACAGAACTGTTTTATTAGTACGCTCAAGAAGTTGTACGCCCAATGTGTTTTCAAGCTTTTTAATTTGCATACTTAACGCAGGTTGACTCACAAAGCACGCATCCGCTGCTTTACCAAAATGAAGATGCTCCGCTATCGCCACCAGATATTTCAAATCACGGATATTCATGTTGGTTCCTCTCACCTCTAATGATAAGAATTACTTATTGATATTATAAAATCAATATATTTAACTTATTGACGAGTATACCTCATTCTACGGCATAAGCCAACACCATGAGGAGTCCGTACTGATGAAATCTCGTTTATTTAAATACACAACAAAAACCGATCATTACCCTATTTTTGCCTGTCTGGAAGGAAAAGACGTGATCGCAGCCAACGTATCTGACCATCATCCTATTATTCATCATGGTGTTTTATTCTGGAATGTGATGATGCAAGGAAAAGCCCGCGAAAGACACGGCAACGTAAGCTACAACAACGGATTGGGCATCGTGGAAAACGATACTCGTTATCGAAAAAGATTAAATCAAGTGGGCCTGGTAATCGCTGAAATTATGTTTCGTTACCCAACAATTCAAATAATGGGTCTTTGTGAAGGGCCTATTCGGCCATTAGATATAGACGCATTGCTATCTTCGATAAAACAACTGCCCTGGATGAAGCCCTTTTTGTCATTGTATTCCGCCAACAGAAAAGGATTTGATAATTGGGGGTTAATCCTGTTAGCGAACAAAAATTACAACGTGAGAGCAACAGATAGTGTTGATATGCTTTGTGACAAATTAATTAATCGCTTTCAATTATGGAAATTACTAAAAAATGGTAAAGAAACTTATCTTGCGCTTGGGCATTTTCCTTTTAGTGGTGATGAAGATATCACAGCAAAAGAAAAATTATCTGCGTCCGGAAAAATGTATTGCAATTTAATTAATGTTCTCATGAACAAACATGCTAATGATCGGTTTGTTTTATGTGCTGATTTTAATTTGAATCCTTATCTCATTAACGAATGGAAAGATCGTGTTTTAGATAAAATTACACATAACAATAGCATTTTATTAACCCTGGAAGAAAAATCTCAACAAGCGCTGACCAAAACTGTCACAGTGGATGGCATATTATTATCATCACAAGAAAAACAACGCTATTTTAATTCGCAATATAATTCGGGCCTCTTCAAAAGACTGAAGCTTGAACGTGATATATGTCAAGCGTTAGAGATAAAACAGGACAATGATTTTTCAAATCACGGCTACCAAAAGAGACATCAATCCCGCGCCTAGCAATAAAGATAATAGATACGGTGACAAGGATGTCTGCAATCCGTATATCAATGCACTGCCAAGTAAAAAAGCGCTCCCTAAGCCAAACATAAAATAACGCAAGCGTGATTTTTTTTGCGCTGCATCAGGCAATACATAGTGCTGGAAACGTGCATATTCATTTTGCTCACGCGTTTGATTCAATACATCGTAAATTAATCCCGGTATTTCAGGCAATTTTTCTGACCAATACGGTACATTTTCCCGTACGCGGCGCAAAAACGCCTTTACGCCAACTTGTTTTTTCAACCATCGCTCTAAAAAAGGAGCCGCAGTCGCCCATAAATCCAGTTCCGGATAAATTTGTCTGCCCACCCCTTCAATATTCAACAGCGTTTTTTGCAATAAAATAAGTTGCGGCTGAATATTCATATTGAATCGCCGCGCTGTCTGAAAAAGACGTAGCAATAACTGTCCAAATGAAATCTCTTTTAAAGGCCGCTCAAATATAGGTTCGCATACCGCGCGAATCGCTCCTTCAAATTGATCAATGCGCGTGGCGGGTGATAACCAACCAGACGACACATGCAATTCCGCAACACGTTGATAATCACGTTTAAAAAATGCCAGCATGTTTTCTGCCAGGTAGCGCTGATCTTTGGTATTGAGTGACCCTACAATACCAAAATCTACCGCGATATATTGCGGTTCATCCAAATTTTTTAAACTAATAAAAATATTTCCTGGATGCATATCTGCATGGAAAAAACTGTCACGAAATACTTGAGTAAAGAAAATTTCTATGCCGCGCTCAGCTAATTTTTTCATATTTATACCAGATGCTTTTAGCATTGCGATATTGTAAATCGAAATTCCTTCGATACGTTCCATTACCAATATATTTGCTCGCGAAAAAGACCAGTAAATCTCAGGAATATAAAGCAAGTCAGAATGATGAAAATTACGCCGCAATTGCGAAGCATTTGCGCCTTCGCGCTGCAAATCTAATTCATCATGTAAGGTGTGAGCAATTTCTTCTACCATTTCTACAGGTTTAAATCGCCGCGCGTCCGCCCAATAACGATCAGCAAATTTTGCTAATGTAGTAAGCAAGCTTAAGTCCCGATCAATCATCTTTTTGATACCCGGACGCAACACTTTTACGACAACGGAATCTCCGGTTAATAATGTAGCCGCATGCACCTGCGCAATAGATGCAGACGCCAATGCCGTTAAATCAAATTCCTGAAAAATACTTTTAATGGGTGCATTTAGCGACTCTTCAACCATCTTTTTCGCGAGAACGCCCGAAAAAGGCGGTACCTTATCTTGTAATTTTGCTAATTCTTCCGCAATATCGTCAGGCAAAAGATCCCTGCGGGTAGAAAGAATTTGACCTGCTTTGATAAAAATAGGCCCAAGATCTTCTAACGCTCGACGCAAGCGCTCCCCTCGCGTTAGCTTGTTTTTTAAAATCCAATACCAAGGATTAAAAAAACGTAAGAATCGCAATGGATAAAACCATGGCATCGCCAAAATAAATTCATCTAAATTGTAACGCATTAAAACAAAGTTAATGCGCAGTAGACGAAAAAATTGCGTTATAGGCTTCACTCGTTTAAATTCCCTGGTGTTTTATGCCTTTCACTAACCGTTCGGTTCTTATTTCCAAACGATCAACCTGTTCTCTTAATTTATCCACATCATAAAAAAAATCCCTTAATGCTTCTGGCGATGGCGTTAAGTTGATTTCTTCCTGTAAATATTCACTTATATTACGCATGAATGTCTGTTGTAATCGAGTTGAAAAATTTTTAGTTTCTTGCACAACACGACCCACGTGATGCGCTGACACATCGCCTATCCAATGGGAAAGCTGTTCTTCCCAATCAATATCCAATTCATTCAAAATCGCAAGCACTGGCTGTGCCAATTCCATATCGCCTTCTACCATCACATCGTCTGCGAAAAAACGTTGCCGTTGTTCTTCAGGCGCCATGCTCATGTGTAACAAACTGAAGGGCGTGCCTTTAATTGTCATATCTGGATCAGAAAAATTATCCCAACGTATCTTGACTTTGTCATCGCCAAAAACAAGTTGAAACTGAAAAGGTGTATTGCGCAATTCAATTGTGATGGTTTTATTTTGCAAACTTGCAATACGTGCAGCTGATTCTGGATCTAAAGCGAGATAACTATTTAATGCGTTTTCAATCAACCGTTTCATTAATATTTAAATCCTTTGTGTAATGCGACAATACCGCCCGTTAAATTATAATAGTCCACATCTTCAAATTCTGCGCGTTGCAGCATGTTTTTTAACGTTTCTTGATCTGGATGCATGCGAATGGATTCTACTAGATATTGATAACTTTTTGCATCCTGGCTGATCCATTCGCCTAATTTTGGAATCACTTTAAAAGAATAAGCATCATACATAGTATTTAGCCATGCTATCGCTGGTTTGGAAAATTCTAATATTAATAATCGACCTCCTGGTTTCAATACACGATACATGGATTGCAATGCTGCAGGTTTGTTCGTCACATTACGCAAACCAAACGCGATACTAATACAATCGAAATAGTTATCAGGAAAAGGCAGACGTTCCGCATTGGCTTGCACATATCCTACATTGCCAACGACACCTTCATCCGTTAATCGTTCACGACCCTGTTGCAGCATGTTGTCATTAATATCTGCCAATATAACGTATCCAGATTTCTCCACTTTTTTAGCAAATTCCCGAGTCAAGTCACCTGTTCCGCCCGCAACATCCAACACACTATGTCCTGCACGAACACCGCTTTCTGCTATCGTAAAACGTTTCCATAAACGATGTAATCCGAATGACATCACATCATTCATTAAATCATATTTGGGGGCAACCGAACGAAACACATCAGCAACACGCTGTGTTTTTTCCTGCGCAGACACTTTCGTGAACCCAAAATCGGTTACTGCATTATCAGTGAATTTAGTTTTCATGCGGTTATTGCCATACTTATTATACTTTGTCCAATAATTAGAACGGATCCAATGAGCAATCCAACCAATAATACTTTGCCGCCAAACACTTGATATTCCGCAACAATATTTTGATGATAGCGCCCGCGCCATACCATTAAAACAGGAAAAATAATTAATAAAATAATGCAATAAATTCCCGCATAGGCAAGTGCTGCAATAAAGATATGTGGATTAATCACAACAATCAATAAAGGCGGTAACAACGCAACGCTGCAAACAATGAAATTATTTTTGCCGATTTTTTTAAGCTTAAATCCATCTGCCAAAAAATCAACTAGCCCCAGAGAAACCACTAAAAATGACGTAAGCAAACAAATCGAAGTAAATGTACGCGCAAGCGACGTAATGGTTCCTTGATGAAGCAATGCGCTCAACTCATTAACAAATGCGCTGGTTGATTGGCCAGAATGCAACATACTAATTAACCCATCACTGCCTTCACGAGGAATCACTCCCATTACGGTAACATCCCATGCAAGATAGCAAATCAATGGAATCAAGCTACCAAAAAAAATTGCCTGACGTAATTTCTTTATATCATCCTTAAAATAACTACGCAGACTAGGAATAATGGTAGCAAAACCGAACGAAGTGACCGCAACTGTCATGCCAGTAGAAAAAACCGCAAGTTGACCACCTTCTAATTTAGGTAACGAAATATGACTTGAAATAAAAGCAATCAACAAAAAAAATGTAATGAATTTAATCGTCATCAAGCTGCGATTCGCATAATCCACAATTTGAATACCCCGATAAACAATATAACCCAGCACAAACGTAAATAAAGCTGCCACAACGTGATTAGGTAAAGCGATGTGAATTAATTGCAGCAAATTTTTAAAAAAATCACTGCCGCCTGCAATATAGGCAGCCAGTAAAGAATAAAACAACAATAAATAAATGATCCAAGCAAATGCGGCACCCGTTTTCCCTAATGTTGCTTTCGCCATCGAAATAATATTCGTATTTTGCGGCAACCAGAGTGAGACTTCCAAAATTAATAAGGCACTTGCTGTCATGATGGCCCAACAAAAAAACAGCAGCATAGAGGAGTTCATAAAACCCAATTCGGATGTGGCAATCGGTAACGCGAGAATTCCACCCCCGATGGCTGAACCGACAATTAATAAGATGCCACCTATTAGTTTTGCTTGCATAACTTCCTCATTTAACACAACAAACCAGCTTGATCAAGCAATGATCTAATATTATAATGCATGATCTAAAAATAATCTAATCAACTCCTATTAAAATATTATGCCTAACTACCTGGATCAAAAAGCAATATTAGCTAATCTTGCAAAATTTCTTACATTAAAAGAACAGGAAATCCATCAACACTATGCGATTGAAAAAAAGCAATCTGTTGATGCTAACGTGATTAACAGATTAACACAATGGCAAGAAGAACTCGCAGAACATACGAACAGCCTCATTCAATTTATGGAAGAAGGTTGTTGTCATGGGTTTTCTATTTGCCGCGGCGCAATGAAACACGCGGGTTTTGTATTATGGTGGGAACATGCTTTGATGAGTATTGTTCATTGGGATCATCAACCGAAATCCCTCCGCAAAAAAATAAAACTGCCTGGTAAACGACCCAATAGACCTATAAATGAACCTGATACATTAGAATATGTTTTTGAACGGGTACTCAATTATGTTATTGCTAATCAAGATTGGTTTCCCCATTTTGTTCCTCATGGAATAGAACAAAAAAAATTGCTGCAACCTTTCGAACAAAAACAGAGTTATTTTGAATTAGCCACTGATCAGGGTGTTAAAACCATACAAGAATTATATCAAGTCACAGGATATTTCACTTATGCGCGGCTGAATACTATTTTAGAACAGTTAGAACAAAATAGATCTAATGATACGATCATGTTATTAAGAAATCTTCATCATTCCATTCAAGTTGACCATAAAAAATCAACGTGGACTGTCTATGATTCCAATTATCATCACGGCGATCTTATCTCTCTCACAAAAAAACTTAAAAAAGATCAAGCCATCAAAGAAATTTTTACTCTATTAGGCCAAACATTGACTATAACAATTGCCTGCTTTAAAAAAAGCAAGCACATTAATTTATCTATAGACTACAGTTGTATTGATTTGCTGAAAGAAGAAGGTCTACATCTGATATGCCGCGACATGCCTTCTACGAGTATCATGCATTTAATTCACGAAGCAGAAAAATCTCCTGCTTTCTATATTGCATTCATTGATAGTCTCGCGCGCAAAGACCGCTTAAATTGGTCAGGCTTAGCTGTCTTAATAGATCATGCGCCTCATCTCTTACCTTATCTTTATGAACTCGCTAAAGATTCATCCGACTTTTTACCCAGCCGAATGCTTCGTATCCTCATTATTGATGCGCTTAAGCAAAAAAATCCTGCTGGTATGACAGAATTTGAATATATCGTACGTTATGCGCCTGATACGTTATCTGCACTTTTTCAATTGATTGACCCTTCCAAAGAAGGCAAAAAACTTTGTATTACTCTCGCAAATACACTCATGCAAAAAACCCGACTTCATCAAACAGGATTGCATCTCATGGCCTATCATGCGCCTGCTGCTTTAGAGGAACTATTGCGCTATTTTGCAAATGATTCATCGCTAGCAAATATATGCTGTGCTGCTTTTGCACTTGCTTTAATTAAACAAGATGCTTTTAACCAATCCGGATTACGTCAATTAACAACCTACGCGCCTCAGGCATTAATTCGTGTTTTTAAACTTGCTTTGTATTCGCCAGAAAAAACTCTGCTTCGCAATGCGATTGCCATCGCGATTTCTCGTGAAAATGATCCTGTTTGGTTAAGATCCTGCTTCATGCCAATGCTTGTCGAACACACCCTGGATATATTACCTGATATCGTTTTTTTCATGCTGCAAAAAAATCCAGATAACCTCCATCAGTTACTGAGCGCATTTAGTCTGCAAGATGATCAAAGTAAAACAACTTGGCAAAAAATCCATGTGGGTCATCCAACTATTCAACGTGCTATTTTGGTTCATTTAACGCAGAATTTTGAAAACATGAACAATGAAAAACTGCTTCATTGGCGTGAAGAAATAATTAAAATACGCCTTGTTAAAAAAAACCAACAAAACTCATTTTTATTTTTCCAACATTCGCAAACCGACATGACACGCGCATTATTAGCTATCTTACAAAACATACTGCAAAATCATGCGAAAGTATCTCTTCCTATTAAGCGAAAAACTTGTGGTGTTCATGTAAGTTAACATCATGTTTCCATTGTTTCAGTTTGTTTCTGTGATTCATCTACTCGCAGCAAGATTTCTTTCGCTAATGTTAAATAAGCAATCGCACCTTGTGATTTTTCATCATAAAGCATGATAGGTAATCCATGGCTCGGAGCTTCTGCCAGACGGACATTGCGTGGAATCACCGTGCGATAGACACGCCCTGGAAAATGCTGCATCAATTGTACAGAAACATCGATTGCCAACCGGTTTCGTCCATCGTGCATCGTACGCAGCAATCCTTCGATATGTAAGCGTGAATTAATAGTTGTTTGAATTTGTTCGATTGTTTTTAACAACGCCGTTAATCCTTCCAATGCAAAATATTCGCATTGAATAGGAATCAATACTGAATCTGCCGCAACAAGCGCGTTCACTGTTAAAATGTTAAGCGAAGGTGGACAATCAATTAATACATAATCATATTGCGAGATCATCTTCACAAGCGTTTCTTTTAAACGCGACTCACGCTGCGTTGCTTGCATTAATTGCACTTCAGCAACAATTAAATCATGTGTTGTGGGTAATAAATCATAACCCACTTGAGTCTTGATGATGGCTTCTTGCATGCTCACTTCACCCAGCAACACTTCTTTTGCCGTTGCAGTAAACTGCGTCTTGTCAATGCCGCTACCAACAGTTGCATTTCCTTGTGGATCTAAATCAATCAACATGACGTTACGCTGCATCATAGCCAATGCAGCAGCAAGATTAATGCTGGTTGTAGTTTTGCCAACACCGCCTTTCTGATTCACAATCGCGATTGTTTTACCCACTGCGAGCTCCTTTTATACATACAAGATGCCTTTCAACATCCAATCCGTGCAGTTTTAGTTTATGCACAGCCAATACGGTAAATTCTTTTGGAATTTCATTGAGTTCTCTGCCCGGATAGCTACCTTTCATTGCTAAAAACTGTCCTTGTTCATTTAATAAATGTTCTGTTGCTAAAAGCATTACCCTAAGACTAGCAAATGCCCGAGTGATGATACTATCAAAACCTTGCGGGGGATGAAAACTTTCGGAACGCGCATGCACCACCGTGACATTTTGTAAATTAAGTTCGTGCACTACCTGGGTCAAAAATCGGGTCTTTTTATGACTGCTGTCCAATAAAACAAACTGTTTGTCAGGACAGGTCAATGCCAGCGGAATACCTGGTAATCCAGCCCCTGAACCCACATCAATGATCTGTGCGCCATGTAAATAATCTCGAATCGATAAACTATCTATAATATGCAGCAACACCCCATCGTTTGGGTTGCGAATGGCAGTTAAATTAAAAACACGGTTCCAATGATGTAATAATTCAAGATACGCACTAAACTGTTGTGTTATTGATTCTTTAAAATGATATCCATTATCAACCAATGCTTGTGCCAAAAATGATTTCATAATTTTTTCAAATAGACTAACAATAAAGAAATCGCAGCGGGTGTCATGCCAGGAATGCGCGATGCCATACCGACAGTCAGCGGCCGTGTATTTTGTAATTTCTGCCGAATTTCTGTAGATAATCCTATTACTTTTTCATAATTAAAATGGTGAGGAATTTTCGTTTCTTCGTTACGCATTGCCCGCGCGATTTCTTCCTGTTGACGATCAATGTAACCTGCATATTTAATTTGAATTTCCACTTGCAAAGCCGCTTCCTGATCCTCAATGCCTGGGCCTATATCTGCAACAGTCATCAACGCTTGATACGACACGCTGGGTCGACGTAATAATTCTTCTAAAGAATATTCACGCGTTAAGGGTTGCTGCAATAAAGTTTCAATCTCTTTACCTACTACCGTATCGGGTCTTACCCAAGTTTTTGATAATCGCGTTTGTTCAGCACTGATGAAGGCGCGTTTAGCTGCAAAAGAACGCCAACGCGTCTCATCCACTAAGCCTAATTCAAAACCTTTAGGTGTCAAACGTAAATCCGCATTATCTTCGCGCAACAATAACCGATATTCTGCACGACTGGTAAACATACGATAAGGTTCCATCGTTCCGCGCGTGATCAAATCATCAATCAATACCCCCATATAAGCTTCATCGCGACGAGGCACCCACGCTTCTTTTTCTTGCGCATAGCGTGCCGCATTTAATCCAGCAATTAAACCTTGCGCACCTGCCTCTTCATAGCCCGTTGTCCCATTAATTTGGCCTGCAAAAAACAAACCAGCAATATATTTTGTTTCAAGGGATGGCTTTAAATCACGTGGATCAAAATAATCATATTCAATTGCATAGCCTGGACGTGTGATATACGCCTGTTCAAATCCCTTCATGGTACGCACAAATTCAATCTGTACCGCAAACGGCAAGCTAGTTGAAATGCCATTAGGATAAATTTCACATGTTGTTAATCCTTCTGGCTCGACAAAAATCTGATGTTGCGTTTTGTCTGCAAAGCGCATGATTTTATCTTCGATTGAAGGACAATAGCGTGGGCCTACACCTTCAATCACCCCCGTATACATAGGTGATTCGCCCAAACCTGCCCGAATAATATCGTGTGTTTTTGCATTGGTGTGGGTGATATAACAAGGAACTTGGCGGGGATGTTCTTCAACCTTACCCATGAATGAAAACACCGGGGTAGGTAAATCTCCATGTTGGGTTTCTAACACGCTAAAATCAATTGAACGACTGTCTATGCGTGGCGGCGTGCCTGTTTTAAGACGACCCACTCGCAAAGGCAATTCGCGTAAACGTGCAGCCAATGTTTTTGCAGGCGGATCACCTGCACGGCCTCCCTCATAATGTTGTAAGCCAATATGGATTTTGCCCGCAAGAAACGTTCCGGCAGTCAACACCACCGTTTTTGCCCAAAACGTCAAACCCATTTGCGTCACAACGCCTGTTACGCGTTCTTGTTCAATTAAAATGTCATCAACTGCTTGTTGGAAAAGCCATAAATTTGGCTGGGTTTCCAACATGTGGCGAATAGCTTGTTTGTATAACACCCGATCGGCTTGGGCACGGGTTGCGCGTACCGCTGGGCCCTTGCTGGCATTTAAAATACGGAATTGAATTCCTGCCTGGTCAATGGCTCGCGCCATTGCGCCCCCTAAGGCATCGATTTCTTTAACCAGGTGCCCTTTACCAATTCCGCCAATCGCAGGGTTACAAGACATTTGTCCCAAGGTTTCAATGTTATGAGTCAACAACAGTGTTTTGGCAGAAAGGCGCGCAGCAGCTAAAGCCGCTTCAGTCCCCGCATGGCCACCGCCAACGACGATCACATCAAATTGTTGTTTTATATCAAACATGAGGTATCACTCAACATGGTTGGATAGTGTACTTGATATGCAGGAGAAAGAGCAAAACTAGTATCCCGTGGCAAGTCGCCACGGGGGGATATTCCTTTATTTCTTACGACGAAACAAGGGACAACATCCTCCTTGTTGTAAGGAAGTGTCTTCAGCAATATCCAAGTCATTCCTACTAGAACAATTAGCCGATTTAAATATCGAACTTAGTAATGGGTTCGTTTCTATTTTTTTACGCCTTACACTTTCTCTATACGCTGTAATTTCTTCCATTGTAGAATTTTGCTGTAATGTGGCAAGGCTGGCAAACAAACCGGTATGAGATGTTGGTTCTTCTTTCATAACAGCTGCGGCCGCCTGAATAAGAATCCCATCACGCATTTCAAAACTTTGACAACCTTTTAGATTACCCTTAGCATCTTGCATGATAGTTTTAGGATTTTCTTTTTCATCTAGCGTTGTTGAACAGCTATCATTTCTATCGACGTGCTGTTTTTTAAGTACCTCGGTCTCTGTATTTTTTTCACTCTTTAAAAGCGCCGTATACGCATCCTTCATGGCGGCCTTGCATAATCCTACTAATTCATTACTATTTTCTTCAGATAATTCCACATCAACCAAAAGAATAGTTAAATCAACTGTCGGATTTTTCTTGTCTAATAAAGCAGAAATTTCTTCTGTTTTCTTCTGCTCAACATGATGATCAGCAAGATAGGTTATGATAATTGGCTTAATCTTTTCCGCGGTATATTTATTTAAAATGTTGTTTTCCACCGCTTGCCAATTTCTTTTTGGAAAAAGAGTAATACTTGAATCTTCAGCGCGCACTAAAAATTCTATCTGCAAATCAACAGGGAGTTGCGACAAGATATGACTTTGAATATGCGCTATCTGTTCAGGTGCAAAAATTTCTTTACACAACTTTTCTGCCTCGCTTGGTGAAGCCATCCGTTCTTTCACATCCTTCTTGCCATTACCACCTACTTTAGAGAAAAACCGCATATATTTCTTTTTTGGCTCTTCAAGTGCCAAAGCCGTTTCTTTTAAATTTAAGGATTGCTTCTCTAAGACATTTGTAAAAATGGCTAATTGCTGTCTTAATTCATGCCTCTCTGACCAAGGAAAGCTTTTCGCTAATTGATCGTCATGAATCATGCTTGAAACATTCTTAACGAGCAAGCGGAATTCTTTTAATGCTTTTTCTCGGTTAGATTGATTCTCTTTATCGTTCGTTAGAGAAATCAATCTTGCAGAAATCATCGGCAACAATGCGCGTACTGGACGCAATGTTTGTTCCCAACGGTTAAATTCGGCTCGAGTCACCTCTATAGCTGGAAGTTGAATAATGAGATGCGTGTAATCATCGCCCGCCTTAGAATTTTTTTCTTTGTTTTCTTTGGAGCGCGGCATAATTTGATTAAAAATAACAAGCAGTGATTCTGGTCGCAATTTTCCATAGGTACAATAATAATCCGCGTCTTTTTGTAATTCTTCTCGTAAAATTTTATAAATAGAATCCGTAAATTCGGAAATAGGGAAATCACAATGAATCATTGAGCGAATAATATTATTAAGAAAATCTTCTAAGCAATTAAATGAAATATCTCTTTCATCCATACCGCCGCCCCAATGTGCTTTGGGCCCTTGATAGGTAGGAAGAGCCGGTATTAACACTTCAGATTTATTATTGCTTTCGTCAGCAAGAACAAGATGCAGCCTGACATGCGCACCGCAATCTGCTGTAAATTTAAGAATAGTAGGCATTTCTTGTTGCGTTTTTTCGTCTTGTTGCATACGAACTTGCAAGCCATTATAGTCTTTAAGCGCGATGACTTTATCAAATACGGTTGCTATGTAAATAGCGAGATTTAATTTCTTTGTCAATGTTTCAATGCTTACTTGACCTTGCATTTGTTTGATAAAAAGAGCGTGTAATGTATTTCTTAATTCTTGTAGTTGAGAAAAATGCTGACAAGTTGCTATAATTTTTGATTGCTGATTCAGGTTAACTGCTGTTGCTGCTATTTTTTCTTCTATTCCTTCTTGTTGTTGTATCTTTTCTCGAAGCTTTGCAACATGCTCTGTTGTTATTTGTTCATGTGATTTAGCCAGAAATCTTGTTCGCTGCGATTGCATTTTTTGCAACGTGTAACTAAAAATGATTTGATCCGGTTGAGTAGCTAATAAGATTAAAGCCATAGAACGATCAATGCCAAGTGTGGTGGTTAATTCCGTAATAAGATCATGTGGAGCCGTTGATGGCGTTTGTGATTTAGAATTATTGGGAGAACCAGGCTGGTTAGTCTTATCAGTCGTGTTTGGTGATTCTTTACGGGAGCTATTCATCTTAAAATTAACCTCATTAAATAATAATTGTGTCGCCAGTTATTTGATCCAGCGTATGTGTGCGAGCATTTTAAGTTGATTTGTGTAAATTGCAAACAAAAAATGATGTAAAAAGACTTGACTCTAATTTGTTATGTTATAACATTTGTTATGTTATAACATAATTAACAAGGGAAAAGATATGACAAAACATAAACACCATCATAAAAAAGCAGATAAGTGGACTAATATTGGAAGTATTGGTGAATTAATAGCGAGCGCCTCTAGTAATTTCTATTGGGGAGTAAGCTTAGCTAATTTGGCTTATGCATCACCAGAAGAAGATGCTTCCGGAATATCATCCTATGTAGGAGCAGCGCTTGCTTTAATGGCATTTGGGGCAATGTATGCTCATCGAAAGCTGAATATTTATCATCAACATGATGACATAGAGCATAAAAATAATGAAAAGTCAGCAGAGCATCCTGCAGAAACACAAACAGAACAGCTAATATCAGAGGAGAAAGATTTCGAAGAACAAGATACTGAGCACTCACATGTTCATTTAACCCAATTACAGAAAATAGCCTTAGCTGCTGATTTAATCACTCATACAGGAGATGTTAGCGGAGCAATAGTAGCAGGCGCTGACCTCATTGCAAAAACGGTTGTAAAACACAGCTTGCCTCAATGGGGAAGAGCGCTAGTCCAATGTGGCGCCACCTTGTTTGGTTATTCTAGTGCCGTAGCCAATGTGCGAAGTTGTCGACATGCTATTGTCGAACAAAATGAACAAGAAGCATCCCATAAAAATCCGGCAGCAAGACTAGTTTAAGCTACCCAAAAAGAATGAACATGTTGTATAACACAACATGTTCGTTTATCGACAATTCTGACAGACGCCTTTTATTTCAATTAATGTTTCATTAATCGATAAGTGCTGTTTTTTAGAAAATTTCTTTAAGAAATGCAAAAATTCTTCATCCATGAATTCAAAAGAATGTTTGCATTTTTTACAAAGAAAAAGTATCCCATGATAATTTGATTTAAAATTACTTAATTGAGCACAACATACATATTTACTACCTGTTTCAATACGGTGAATAATATTTTTCTCAACAAAATAATCAATCACTCGATAAACAGTGGGCGGTTTTGCATTGAAGCGTTTCTTTTTAAGTTTATCCAGAACTTCATAAGCACTTAAAGGTTTTTGGGACGACAAAAAAATATCAAGCACATCCTTGCGTAACGGTGTAATGGTTAAATCACTATCCATTAAAAGTCGACTCACTATTTCTGTTTTTGACATGTTATTTTCCAATACAAAAACTTGCAAAAATTCGCCCTAATAAATCATCTGAGCTGAATTGTCCAGTAATTTCACTTAATACATTTTGCGCCAAGCGCAAATCTTCTGCAAGCAATTCGCCGGCTTGATAATCCTGTAATTGGCGTTGGCCACTCAATAAAAATTTTTTGGCTCGTGCTAGCGCATCCAAATGCCGACGACGTGCTGAGAAATGACTTTCTGTATTTGTGTTGAATCCTGCGTATATTTTAATTTGATTTTTTAATAACTCAATTCCATCACCTGATTTGGCGGAAAGTGAAATAATAGTTTGCTTGTCTTGCTGAAGCACGCGAGGTAATTCTGCTGTTAAATCAATTTTATTTCGAACAGTGATACAAGCCACTTGCTCTGGAATAGGGTCAAGAAAATCACTTAAACACCCGGAATCATTATCAGTCGCATCAATGACGAACAAAATCAAATCTGCTTTTACGATTTCTTTTTCTGCACGGCGAATGCCTATTTGCTCTACATGATCATTGCTTTCACGTAAACCTGCCGTATCAACAATATGTATCGGTAAACTATCAATTAAAATATGTTCACGTAATACATCCCGTGTCGTGCCTGGAATATCCGTCACAATGGCACTTTCTTTTCCGCTTAATTGATTTAATAAGCTCGACTTACCTACATTGGGTTGTCCGGCAATCACAGCAGTAATACCATCACGCAACAAGCTGCCTTGCGCTGCGGAAGTTTGCACTGCTTCAAGTTCCTTAACAATGCTTGTCAAACGAGTGATGACTTGTTGATCCTTTAAAAAATCGATTTCTTCTTCTACAAAATCAATCGCTGCTTCAACATACATACGTAACTGTGTGAGCGCTTCAACAAGGGTATGAATTTTTTTAGAGAATTCGCCTTGCAAAGAACGTAACGCATTTTTTGCTGCTTGAGCTGAAGAGGCATCAATTAAATCAGCAATGGCTTCTGCTTGCGCAAGATCCATTTTGTCATTTAAAAATGCACGTTCAGAAAACTCTCCTGGCTGAGCTAATCGAGCGCCTAATTCAAGAATGCGTTGAATTAAAAGATCAACTACAACAGGGCCTCCATGTCCTTGCAACTCTAAAATATCTTCTCCTGTGAATGAATTCGGCGCAGGAAAATAAAGCGCAATTCCTTGATCAATTGCATGATCAGATGAATCAAAAAATGATGAAAACGTTGCATAACGTGCTTTTGGAATTTTTTTTAATATTTCTTTTGCGATAGAAGAAACGAGAGAGCCTGAGACACGAATAATTGCAACTCCACCCCGGCCCTGCGGAGTGGTGCTTGCTACAATCGTATCAATTTGTTTTTTCATTTGGATTTTTTAGCTATGGCCTTTTCAAGCGAATGCATAATATGCCATTGCTGCAAAAAAGAAAGCGTGTTATTCACAAACCAATACAGCATTAAACCAGCAGGAAATTTAGCAAATAATATCGTGAATACAACTGGCATAAACATCATGATTTTTGCTTGCATGGGGTCGGGTGGTGGCGGATTAAGCCGTTGTTGTAAAAACATCGACAATCCCATCAGTACTGGCAAAATAAAATAAGGATCATACGTGGAAAGATCCTGGATCCATAAAATGAAAGGCGCTTGACGTAATTGCACACTTTCAATTAATACCCAATAAAGCGCGATAAATACTGGAATCTGAACCAGAATTGGCAAACAACCACTCATTGGATTGACTTTTTCTTTTTTGTAAAGTTCTAAGGTCGCTTGGGTAAATTTTTGTTTATCATCGCCAAATCGTTCTTTCAGCGCATTGATTCGCGGCTGCAGTTTTTTCATACTGCTCATAGAACGGTAACTTTTAGCAGATAAATGATAAAACATCAGTTTGATCAATACAGTCACGAGCACGATTGACCACCCCCAATTACCTACAACATTATAAATTTTCTGCATCATCCAGAAAATTGCAACAGAAATAATCCATAACCAGCCATAATCGATAGTGAGCTGTAACCCAGGGGCTACTTTTTCCAAGTTATTTGCAATAGCAGGTCCCGCATAAAATTTAGCTTGGGTACTCACTTGTTGGCCAGGATTGATCGTCACTTTTGGGCCTATCATTCCTACCGTGTATAAACCATCATCGGTAACCCGCGTAAAATATTGTGACATAGCATCTTTGTTAGGAACCCATGCGCTTACGAAATAGTGTTGAATCATCGCAGCCCAACCACCTTTAATGGTTTGGTTAAGGTTACTATTGTTCATTTGTTTAAAACTGATTTTTTCATAGGCTTTTTCAGGACTCGAAATAGCTGCGCCAAAAAATGTTGCAAAATTAACAAAACCATGCGCACTAACAGGAGGTGTATTTTTACGCATTAATTGTAAATAAAGATTACCTTCCCATAGTTGTTTTGAGTGATTAGTAATTTGATAGTCTACTCCAATTGCATAGCTATCACGTTGGAAAGTAAATAGTTTGGTAATCACAACACCTTGCGGATTTTTCCATTGTAATTTGACTTGTAATTCTTTTTGATTTTTTCCTAAAACGTAATCCGTTTTGTCTGTTGTGTAGATAGCTTGGCCTTTTACAGTATCTGGCCCTGATTGACTAAGCAGACCGCTTTGGGCGAGATAACGTGTTTCCGGAGAATCATTCAATAAAAGAAAAGGCGTACTTGCATACAGCTCTTCCGGATAATTAAGCAATTTCACTTGAATGATATTCCCGCCCATAGGATTAATATCAACTTGAACAACATCTGTCGTGATATGAATGATATTTTGTGATGTTGGGACAATAGTTGTTGCTGTATTTTGCGGCACAGAAGTAGTTGTGGCGGCATTTACATTCGTATGAGTTAATTGCGGAACGTAATTGTTTGTTGCTGAGGAAGTTGAAGAAATCGTATTTATTTTTTTAGGATGATCTTTATCCCATGCCTGAAACAAGACCAATAAAATAACAACTAACGTCGCGTAAAGGGTAATTCGTAAATAATCAATCATATTTGTTGGCATGTTGGCTCGGTTCCACAACAGGATCATAGCCGCCTGCATTCCACGGATGGCAGCGTAGGATTCGTTTTAAGGTTAAATAACATCCGCACGTATTACCGTGCATTTGAATTGCTTCGATAGCATAAGAAGAGCAGGAAGGATAAAAACGACAACGATTACCTAACATTGGACTTATAATGTAACGATATGTCCGTATTAAGATAATGAGAAATTGGGATGTTGCATCAGTAATTTTTTCCACAAACTATTTATACCTTCTCGAATTTTTTCTTTGCTTAGCGTATCACATTGCAAGCGTGTAATAACAACAATATCCCAGCCAGATAGATTCTTTTGATTAAGTCGAAAACTGTCTCTAATGACCCGTCTAATTTGATTTCTAGTAACGGCACTGTTCACAAAACGTTTTCCTACAATAATGCCTATTCTTGCGTGTTGTTTCTGATTAGGCCGAAAAAGAATCAAAAAATGTTTTTGATTTATCTTAGATGCTTTATCAAAGACATATTTGAATTCTGCTTTGGTTATAAGTCTATGATTGCGTGGAAAACGTAAGTAATTTTTCAAATTATTTTTTACGGTATTAATCTTTTGCGACCTTTTGCTCGACGACGACTTAAAACTTTACGGCCGTCCATCGTTGCCATACGCGCACGAAAACCGTGTTTTCTTTTGCGTGGAATAACGCTGGGTTGAAATGTTCTTTTCATAGCTATGTACTTCCATCATTACCAAGTTGAGATGTGAGGGGGTAATAATAGGGATCATTTTATGTGTTGTCAAATGTTTGCATTACGGAACGTTGATAGTTAAACAGAATAACTCTTTTATATATATTTTCTTTTTAGTTTTTGTTTTTATATAATACGGTATTTTCTGTGGAAAAGTAATTTTTTTATAATATATTCATTAGGTTATACTTGTATAATCCTGTGGATTACTTCGTAACCCGCTGTGCTTATGCTGGGTATAAAGAAGGATAAAAAGAGGGGGAGTTGTTTTCCAAGGGTTTTGCACAGACAATACTAAGCTTAGCAGTCGTGTTATATACAGCTTATTGGGAAGGAAATATGTCATTTAGTCAGCTCGATATGTGGTTAACGCATATTCGTGACCAGCACAAACAGCCCATAGACCTGGGATTAGAGCGGGTTCGGCAAGTTGCTGCAGATCTTAATCTGTTGAACCCTTTGTATGCTGTTATTACGGTAGGCGGAACAAATGGCAAGGGATCAACCGTCGCAGGGTTAGAGGCAAGTTTTTTAGCAGCAAGGAGGTATCGGGTAGGGGCGTTTACTTCGCCCTATCTTTACCGCTTTAATGAACTGGTGCGAATGAATGGCGTTGAGGTAGGTGATGAGGATTTTATTCAAGCGTTTTCACGAATTGAGCGTGCACGAGGAAAGGTTACGTTAACCCAATTTGAATTTAATACATTGGCAGCGTTGGATATCTTTCAAAGAGCAGGTATAGATATTGCTATTTTGGAAGTGGGATTGGGCGGTCGATTAGATGCGGTGAATATCATTGATGCCGATGTAGCGGTTACTACCAGCATTGCACTTGATCATACAGCATTACTTGGAGATACACGTGAGAGCATCGCGCGGGAGAAAGCAGGTATTTTTCGTTCAGATAAGCCAGCGGTATGCGGTGATTTTGATCCACCTATGACATTAATTGATTATGCACGTGAAATAAATGCCCCCTTATTTTGCCAAGGTAAACAATTTGGTTTTGAAAAAACAGCATCAGCGTGGAATTGGTGGAGTGAAAATACACGTTTGGATGATTTGCCATTGCCACGATTAGCGTTGCAAAACATGTCGACGGTTTTAATGGTGATAGAGTTGTTGCAAAAAATAGTGCCAGTGAGAAGCAGTGCGCTGCATAGCGCTTTGCGTAAAGCTCATCTACCGGGTCGTATTCAAGTTATTCCAGATGAAGTGACGCGTATTCTTGATGTATCACATAATCCAGCAGCAGCAGAATTTCTAGCTGCTTATTTACGCAAAAATCCACCGCGCGGAAAAATTCGTGCAGTATTTTCTATGCTGGCAGATAAAGATATTCCACAGACTATTCACGTTATCCAGGATTGTATCGATGAATGGCATATTGCTCCGCTGCAAATAGACCGTGCGACACCATTGCCTATGCTAGAAAAGTATTTTCGTGAAAGCGCTATTCATGCAGTTTATTCATATGATTCAGTGAAGATGGCTTATCATGCAGCACAGGCTGTTGCAACCAAGGGTGATTGTATCGTCGTGTTTGGTTCGTTTCATACCGTGGCTGCATGTAATATCTAAGAGCCTGCTATTTTAAATGCACGCGCATGCATTTCTATGTTATGGACGCGTAAGTAATGGATCTGTTGCTGTGCTAATTGAAGTGATAAAACGGTTGTTTCGATGTCGCGTTCTGCAAAGGGTTTATCGGTAAATAGGTTAAGAAACCGTTTGCGTGAATGGCCTACTAATAATCGGACACCCAACTGATGAAATTGATCGATATGTCGAAGTAAGGCAAGACTTTGCTCCGCTGTTTTACCAAAACCGATTCCAACATCAAAAATCAGTCGTTCTTGGGCAATGCCTTGTTGGGTTATTTCGGCTAAACGGGCTTCTCCCCAACGTAACACAAGATCAATGGGATTTTGATTAAGCGGCAATGTCAGCGCTTTGTTAACAGGAATACCAAGATGATGCATCACCACGATATCGCAAGCATTGTTTGCTACGACGTCACGCATAGCAGCATTTTCAAGTCCGCTGACATCATTAATCCAATCGGCTCCCAGGACTAATGCTTTTTTAGCCACATCAGGGTGTCGTGTATCGATGCTGATTTTTGGTTTGATAAACATTTTTGTGGATTGGGTCATGATTGCAGTGAGCACGGGTTCTAATCGTCGCCATTCTTCTTCAGGTGAAATGGCAGTTGCTTTAGGGTTGGTTGCCTCTGCGCCGATATCAATGATTTCGGCGCCAGCAAGCACTAATTGGTGGGCATAGTCGGCTGCAAGACGATCATTTGTATATTTCCCTCCATCAGAAAAAGAATCCGGTGTGGCATTAATAATGCCCATCAGTTGCGGTGTATCGATACGTTGCGCAATTTGTTGGGTATGAAAGGGTGCTTTACCATTAAAACGTGAACCCCATTTTGCTACCATTTCTGCTGCTGTTTTATTGTTTAAGGGATCCATCCAGAAAGGCGCAACATCAGCCAGCGGCCATAACGCAAAAGGCCGTTCATCTAAGTGTTCGTGCGGGATATGTAATTTTTCATCATGCTGAATTAAAGCATCCCACGCTAAAATATCGATATCAATGATGCGTGGCCCCCAGACTTTTTCGGGCGTGCGGCCTATTTTTTTTTCGATTTCTTTTACGTGATGTAATAATGCATAAGGCGTAAGCGTTGTTTCACAGAGTAGTGCCAAATTTAAATACGGCGTGTCCCAAGTGACAGGCGCATTGTCAGGCAGTAATGCATCCGATAGATAAACAGGTGAAACGTGTGCCACAGAAAATGCCGGGATTTTTTTGATGAGATGTAATGCGAATCTTAAATTTGCGAGTTTGTCACCTACATTAGACCCTAGACCCAAGATAACCATTTTATTTATCACCGTAACAAAATGTCACGCCGCCGGTTAAATGTAAAATAGCGGGTTTTTTAGTAAGGTGCACCTGCACACGAACATCGGATGTGATCTGTTGTTTGATTAACTGGTAAATTTCATGCCCTAGATGTTCCAATAAGCGAAAATGACGTGTCGCAAGATTTGTTTTGATGGAAGCAACTAATTTGTCATAACAGTAAGTGTCGGCTAATTGATCCGTGACGCACGCCGTTGGCGGGGCTGCAAAAAAAAGAGTGACATCGGCAGTGATCATTTGCTGTTTAATTCGCTCTCCTTGCGGCCAACCTAAGTTTACGCTGAGCTCAAGGCCATTCAAGGTGATGTAAGCATGGTTTTTCATTTTAAAATGCTATCAATTGTTGTCATAAGTTCTGTTGTTAAAGCACTTTTTAATTCGATTGCTTCTAAGTTTTCCAGCAATTGTTCTTTTTTGGTTGCGCCTGTGATGACAGAACTAACATGGGGATTTTTCAAACACCACGCAATGGCTAACTGTGATAAAGTGCAATGTAAACTGTCAGCAATTTTAGATAATTCTTTTGTTTTAGCAACTTGTTCTTGAAAATTATTAGGAATTAACCAGGCTTCTTTTGCCAAGCGGCTATCTGGCGGAATGCCATGATCATATTTCCCTGACAAAATACCGGAAGCGAGCGGGCTCCAAATGGTGGTGCCCATGCCGTATTTTTCAAAGAGCGGCAAGTATTCTTTTTCGAGATGATCACGAAAAAACATATTGTATTTTGGCTGTTCCATGGAAGGTTTAATGCAACCTAAGCTTTCAGCGATTTGATAAGCAGTTTCAATTTGTAAAGCACTCCATTCCGATGTTCCCCAGTAGAGCGCATAACCATTACGCACGAGATAATCCATAGCGAGTATGGTTTCTTCAATGGGGGTATCCAGATCAGGACGATGACAGAAAAGCAAATCAACATAATCTAACTGTAAACGGCGTAATGAATTGCGTGTGCCTTCCAATAAGTGTTTGCGTGAAAGGCCAGTATCATTGGGGCCATTGCCACCCCAAAAAATTTTAGTTGAGATAACAAGATCTTCGCGGCGAAAATCCTTGAGGGCTTTCCCCATTAAGATTTCTGCTTCGCCATGCGCATAGCCTTCTGCGTTATCGAAAAAATTAATGCCATGATCGAACGCAGCGTGCATAAACTCTTTGACAGCATTGACGTCCAGTTGCTTGGCAAAGGTAATCCATGAACCAAAAGAGATTTCGCTTAGTTTGATACCTGCTTTTCCGAGTCTGTTATAGTGCATGAGCGATCATCCTTGTAACGAATAAAATAGCATTATCCTATATCATAGAGAACGGGATGGCCAAATTAAATTACTGATGGCACGAATCGCAGTATTGCTGCAAAAAAGCAGTTTCTTATTGCCATAATTAGTACCTATACGGTACTATATGCAGCCTTTACGTATCGGAACATGAAGTCATGCTGCGATTAAGCAAATTAACGGATTATGCTACGGTGATATTGAATTTTCTGGCGCTTGAGCCAACCCGAGTGGCAAGCGCAACAACGGTTGCTGAGCATGTCCATTTGACGGTGCCAACGGTCAGTAAGGTGCTGAAAATATTATTAGAAGCGGGTTTGGTGGCCTCCTTTCGC
>CAZAEO010000001.1:23614-56757 GCA_964484285.1 uncultured Coxiellaceae bacterium
GCGCGTGATATTACGGTTGCAGAAATTGTGTCAGCGATTGAGGGTGAATTTGCAATAACAGAATGTTGTACGCCGGCAAAGAGTTGTGCAATCGATTCGTTGTGCGCTGTTAAGGAAAACTGGCGAGTGATTAATAGAATGATTTTCACGGCTCTTGCTAGTTTGACCTTACGGGATATGACGCAGCCATTAAGCGCTCATCCGTTGGTTTTACGCGGGATACCGATTAAAACAGAAGGCGCAAAAAAACATGGCAAATAATTATATTAAAGAAATGGTGAATAAAAATTATCAATACGGTTTTGTGACTGCAATTGAATCGGATACTTTTGCCCCTGGATTATCCGAAGAGATTATTAAAAACATTTCGCAACGTAAAAATGAACCTGAATTTATGCTCGCTTGGCGATTACGTGCTTATCAGCATTGGTTGACTATGAAGCCGCCGCGTTGGGCGCATTTGCATTATCCTGAAATGGATTATCAAAATATTATTTATTATTCAGCACCCAAGATGAAGACGGAGGGACCTAAAAGCTTAAATGACGTCGATCCCAAATTGTTGGAGACGTATCAAAAATTAGGTATTCCTCTGCATGAACAAAGTCGTTTAGCGGGAGTTGCGGTCGATGCCGTGTTTGACAGCGTGTCAGTGGCAACCACATTTAAAGCAAAATTAGCGGAAGTTGGCGTGATTTTTTGTGCGTTTTCGGAAGCAGTACAAAACTATCCGGAGCTCATTGAAAGATATGTAGGGACAGTCGTACCTTATCGCGATAATTTTTTTGCAACATTAAATTCCGCCGTGTTTAGTGACGGTTCTTTTGTGTACGTACCCAAAGGCGTGCGTTGTCCAATGGAGTTGTCAACGTATTTTCGAATTAATGCAGCAAACACGGGACAATTTGAACGTACGTTAATTATTGCAGATGAAGGCAGCTATGTTAGCTACTTGGAAGGCTGCACGGCTCCCATGCGTGATGAAAATCAATTGCATGCTGCAGTGGTTGAGTTAGTTGCGTTGGATAATGCGGAAATCAAATATTCCACAGTACAAAATTGGTATCCGGGAGATGAAGATGGCCGTGGTGGCATTTTTAATTTTGTGACGAAACGCGGCGCATGTCGTGGGACGCGTTCCAAAATTTCCTGGACACAAATTGAGACAGGATCGGCGATTACGTGGAAATATCCGAGTGTGATATTGCAGGGCGACTATTCTGTCGGTGAATTTTATTCTGTCGCATTAACGAATCATCATCAACAAGCGGACACGGGAAGTAAAATGATTCATATCGGCAAAAATACGCGTAGTACGATTATTTCTAAGGGAATTGCCGCCGGCTTTGGCCAAAATACGTATCGTGGTTTGGTGCGGGTGTTGCCTACGGCTGCTAATGCGCGTAATTACACGCAGTGTGATTCGTTGTTGTTAAGCGATAGCTGTGGTGCGCATACGTTTCCTTACATTGAAGCAAAAAATCCAACTGCACAAATTGAACATGAAGCCTGCACATCAAAAATTGGTGATGATCAATTGTTTTATTGTCGCCAGCGCGGCCTTAAAACAGAAGATGCGGTGTCGTTGATAGTGAATGGTTTTTGTAAACAAGTGTTTAATGAATTACCGATGGAATTTGCTGTTGAAGCGCAAAAATTATTAGAAGTGAGTTTAGAAGGCAGTGTGGGGTAAAAATCAATGTTATTAATAAAAAATTTACATGCATCCATCCAGGATGAAAAACGAAAAACCAAACAGATTTTGCGCGGAATTAATTTAAGGGTAAAACCGGGTGAAGTGCATGCGATTATGGGGCCCAATGGGTCGGGTAAAAGTACGCTCGCTAATATTTTGGCGGGCCGTGAAGCCTATCAAATAACGGAGGGCGACATTTTACTGGATGGCAATGATTTATTTATCCAGCAACCCGAACAACGCGCAGCGGCAGGATTATTTTTGGCATTTCAATATCCGGTCGAAATTCCTGGCGTTAATAACATGTATTTTTTACGTACGGCGGTAAATAGTATTAGAAAGCAGCGTAACTTACCTCCATTAGATGCGATGGATTTTTTGCAGTTGGTGAAAACCAAAATGCAAGCGGTCAATATGGATGAAAAATTTTTACAGCGAGCAGTCAATGAAGGTTTTTCTGGCGGCGAAAAAAAGCGTAATGAGGTGCTGCAAATGTTATTGCTTGAACCGCGATTAGCTATTTTAGATGAAACAGATTCAGGTCTTGATGTGGATGCATTGCAGGCGGTTGCGCAAGGTGTTAATAGTCTGCGTACATCAGAGCGTAGTTTTATTGTAGTAACGCATTATCAGCGATTGCTAAATTATATTGTGCCAGATGTGGTGCATGTCATGGTGCGAGGAAGAATCATCAAATCAGGCGGTAAAGAGCTCGCATTAGCTATTGAAGAAAAAGGATATGGTTGGTTAGAAAAAGAGGCAACAGCATGAATGAGGTGATTGCTGATCAATCAAAACTTGAAAAATGCTTTGCGCATAATCCGCATTTTGCCGATAAAAAATGGTTATGTGATTTTCGTTATCGACAATGGCAGGAATTTATGGCGAGAGGTTTTCCTACATGCTCTGATGAAAAATGGAAATATACGGAAATCAAAGAAAATCGTGTTCCAAATCATTCAGGTAGATTAGTTCAATTGCAATCCATTGCAAAACATGTTTTTTCAGAAGATATGCAAAGCATTCGAGTTGTGTTTGTGAATGGTCACTTTGCAGAAAATTTATCTAATATGGCTGCATTACCTATGGGCGTGACGCTCTCTAGTGTGCAGCAAGCATTGGCACAGCAAGAAGATGTCATTAAACCTTATCTTACGCAGATATTTGATAAACAGCGTTTCCCGTTTGCAGTATTAAATTCAGCTCTCATGACGGATGGAATTTTTTTGCAAATTCCTGAGAATGTAAAATTGAGTACGCCGATTCATTTGTTATTCATGAATACACAGCAAAATGATTTTATGATAAATCCGCGTAATATTATTGTTGCTAATAAAAATAGCCAGGTCACATTTATTGAAGATCATGTTGGCGAAGCAGCGCAACATTATTTTACGAATGCGGTAACTGATATTTATACAAAAGACAATGCATGCGTTGAATATTACAAAATACAAGATGAAGATTCTGCCGCAACCCATGTGGCAAGCCTGTTTGTTAACCAACAGCAAGACAGCCAGATTAAAACCTATTTTTTAGCACGCGGATGTCAATTAGCGCGTGAAGATGTGCAAATCAAGCAGGTTGCTTCCGGTGCAAAAAGTTATTTGCATGGATTTTATTGTTTAAGTAAGAATGGACAGCATGTGGATCATCATGTGCAGGTGGATCATTTGGCAGCACAGGGTGAGAGCGTGATGTTGTATCGTGGTATTTTGGCCAACAAATCGCGCGCAGTTTTTAATGGTAAAGTATATGTTGATCAGGCAGCAAAACAAATTAATGCACATCAAGCGAATCATAATTTATTGTTATCGCCTGATGCAGAAGTCAACACGAAACCTGAATTAGAAATTTATGCGGATGATGTGAAGTGTACACATGGTGCAACTGTAGGGCAGCTCGATTCCGAAGCATTATTTTATTTACGTTCGCGCGGGATCGAAACAGAAGACGCATTAAAAATATTAACACACGCTTTTGTGGAAGAAATATTTAATCAAATAAATGATACAACTATCAGACAATACTTACGCAAACGAATGAGTGTACAAGATGAGCTATAAATTAGATTTTCCAATATTACAGCAAACCATTCATGATAAACCATTGGTTTATCTGGATAGCGCGTCGAGCAGTCAAAAACCAAAGTGTGTGATTGATGCGTTGGTTCACTATTACGAGCAACATCACGCTAACATTCATCGTGGAGTGTATGAATTAAGTCAACGGGCAACAACGGCATACGAGAGTGCACGAAAAAAAATTCAGACATTTATTAATGCAGCACACACACATGAGATTGTTTTTGTGCGTGGAACAACTGAGGCCATTAATTTAATCGCGCAAAGTTATGGACGTTCCCAATTTAAGCAGGGGGATGAAATTATGCTAAGCGCGATGGAGCATCATTCAAATATTGTGCCTTGGCAATTATTGGCAGAACAATGCGGCGCATTATTAAAAGTGATTCCTGTATCTGACACGGGTGAAATAGATATGTCTGCCTATGAAACCTTATTTTCACCTGCTACAAAAATGGTAGCGATAACGCACGCATCTAACGTGTTGGGTACTATTAATCCTGTGAAAGAAATAGTGAAGATAGCGCATGCGAGAGGCGTTCCGGTTGCAGTAGATGGCGCACAAGCTTTTCCCCATTTACCAGTTGATGTACAAGATCTTGATTGTGATTTTTATACCATGTCTGCGCATAAAGCTTATGGCCCAACGGGAATAGGCGCATTATATGGCAAAACAGCATTGCTTGAAAAAATGCCGCCTTATCAAGGAGGCGGTGACATGATTGAGCAGGTGAGTTTTAGCAAAACAACCTACGCGAAATTACCGCATAAATTTGAAGCTGGGACACCGGGCATCGCAGACGTTATTGGTTTTGCTGCTGCTGTGAATTACATGGATAAAATCACGATGCAAAAAATAGTGCTGCATGAACAAGAATTATTAACCTATGCAGTGACGAAGTTAAAAGAAATTCCAGGATTAAGATTAATTGGTACCGCCAAAAATAAAGTGGGTGTGATTTCTTTCGTATTGAATGATATTCATCCGCACGATATTGGTACCGTATTAGACCATGAAGGAATAGCAGTTCGTGCTGGACATCATTGTGCTATGCCATTAATGGAGCGCTTTACGATTCCAGCGTGTGTGCGCGCATCGTTTGGTGTGTATAATTCTTTAGACGATATTGATGCATTAATTGCAGG
Source organism: uncultured Coxiellaceae bacterium (assembly GCA_964484285.1). Classification (GTDB taxonomy): domain Bacteria; phylum Pseudomonadota; class Gammaproteobacteria; order DSM-16500; family DSM-16500; genus CAZUQP01. The sequence continues at coordinate 28,541 of CAZAEO010000001.1, forward strand.
TTTGCATACAGTGAAGAGGTTATTTGCTTAAATGACAACAGAATTACGCGAACTTTATCAAGAAATTATTATTGATCATGGACGTCATCCACGCAACTTTGGCGCATTGCCTCATGCTAATCATCACCAAGAAGGATTTAATCCTTTGTGCGGGGATAAAATTTTTTTATATGTGCAGGAACGCGAAGGTATTATTGAAAAAATTCAATTTGAAGGCGTGGGCTGCGCCATTTCTATGGCTTCAGCGTCACTGATGTCGGAGGCATTGCAAGGTAAAACGGAAGCAGAAGCGAAAGAACTATTTGATGCGTTTCATCAATTAGTTACCGAGGGACAACTTTCAGATAAATTAGCTAAATTAGCTGTATTTGGTGGTGTGCGCGAATTTCCGGTGCGTGTAAAATGCGCGACACTGGCATGGCATACGCTGATCGCAGCGTTAGCAGGGAATGCAGATTCCGTAACAACGGAGGAAGTGATATGAATATCATTACGTTGACTGATGCAGCTGTTTTGCATATCAAAACGATGTTGGCAAAACAGTCAGGTAGTATTGGATTTCGTTTATCGATTAAAAAAACGGGATGTTCTGGGTATGCATATGTTCCAGATGTTATTACTGAAGTGAAGATGAAAGATCTTCACTTTGTTGCGCAAGATGGATTGCATGTCTATGTAGATCCTGAAAGTGAAAATGTTGTCAAAGGCGTAGTGATTGATTATGTTGCCGATACGACAATCGGACTTAAACAAAAGCGCCTCGTTTTTATTAATCCAAATGAAAAAAATCGCTGCGGTTGCGGCGAAAGTTTTACAATTGAATAGATCGAGAAAGAGATGCTTAAACAAGATACCATAGAAGTACAACGAGATTGCCAAGCGCTATTGATTCCATCAGGAGTTAGTGTGACGTTACAAAAAGGTTCGCTTGTTTATATTACGCAAGCGTTAGGCAATGCTTATACGGTGTATGTGAATGGTAATCTGGCACGCGTGGCAGGAAAAGATGGCGACGCATTAGGTATGATTATCATGGAAGACCCGGATATCAATGCGATGGAAGGAGCATTGGAAGATAAAATATGGACGTTATTAAAAACTTGTTTTGATCCAGAAATCCCAGTCAATATTGTGGATTTGGGATTGGTCTATGAATGTCACGTCGATGGAACAAACGTCGGCATCAAAATGACATTAACCGCAGTGGGTTGCGGTATGGGGCCGGTGTTGATTGCTGAGGTTGAACAAAAACTTCGTACGATTAAAGATGTGACGGAAGTCAAAGTGGAATTAGTTTTTGATCCTCCGTGGGATCGAAACATGATGACGGATGTTGCTAAATTGCAATTGGGGATGTTGTGATGCTTCGAGACGCGATGCGACACATCGCTCCTCAGCATGAACGGTATAACAGATAGAGGAACAAACGATGTCAATTCAAGAAACCATTAAAAAACAAATTACTGAAAATCCAGTGGTGCTTTACATGAAAGGGACAGCACAATTTCCGCAATGTGGATTTTCATCTCGCGCAGTCCAACTGTTAAAATCCTGTGGAGTCGATCAATTTGTTGCAGTGAATGTGCTAGATAATCCGGAAATTCGTCAAGGTATCAAAGCATTTTCTAATTGGCCGACGATTCCGCAATTATACATTAAAGGTGAATTTATTGGCGGTAGCGATATTATGGTAGAAATGTATGAAAGTGGTGAGCTGCAAGAATTACTACTTAACAAAGTGAAATAGGATTTGTAAACCACCTAAAATAGCAACCGCAGCGCTAATCATTTTAAAAAAAGTAGCTTGTAGTCGCATTTCTAATTCTTTGATATCTATTTTTAAATCTTTGATGTCTGATTTAGTGGCAAGTTGTTCATTGACCAAGGTAGATAATATTTCAGCCGTCGCTTCTGCTTGAATTTCCGCAAGTTTAGGGTCAGCGCCAGCGGCTTTCAGTTTGTTTGCATAGGCTAATGTATCAAAGGCTACATGTGCCATCATTAAAACCTCCTCGTTATCATAAATTATAACATGTTATGGTAAGAAAATAGGGATTATTGTAGGGTCTGTTGACAATTCATTTGCTGGCTGCAAAATAGATAAAATGGTGTAATTTAATTTTTAGCCGATAGAGATAGTTATTTCCCTCGTACCTTTTTCCAGAAAGGCAAACGCGGCAAATAGAGTAATAAGTAAATTAATACCGAAGTTAATATGCTGATTAAGTAGAAACCAAACGCAACGGCAAGACCAACAGCAGCAGTTGCCCATAGAGTTGCTGCCGTAGTTAAGCCGCTGACATAATCTCCTTGACGAAATATCACACCGCCACCTAAAAAACCGATACCTGTAACAATTTGGGCAGCAATGCGAGACTGATCCGCATTTGTCACGCTTAAGGACAAAACCCCGAAGACACAGGCACCTAAAGAAATAGCGCCATACGTGCGAATGCCGGCAGAAATACCATGCCGCTCTCTTTCCCAGCCAATTAAAGCACCTAATAAAAATGCAATGACTACACGGGCAAATATTTCGAGATCCGGTTGTATTTCCATTATCGTCATGTTGAACAGTCCTTGTTTATTTAACGTTAACGCGCTCCCGCCAACACATAAGCACTATGGCATGAATTCTTGCGATAGCAAAATGGATTATTTCTATGCCCAATGTTACTTCCTGAAGTAGGAGGCGTTCCTTTCTCTTGAAGCGCAGCTTTCCGGAGTTAAATCCATCCGCTGTTTTAGCTCGTTGATCGCCAGTTGAATGTTGTCCCGCGGCAATCGCACCACATCATGTGCCATAATTGTCCGTGGTCCAATGGTTGTGATCAGATCTATAGAGGAATGAATGCCGTCTTTCATTTGTAATAAACGAATAGCATCGCTACCTTCTATTGTTTGATCCACATATCGGTTTTTGGGAAAAATAATAAATGCGAATTTTTCACTTCGCCGGTCTAAATAGCCAAATACATTTTGAATATTATGTTTATCAAGAAAAAGGTTGAATAATTCACGCAATGATTCCAGGGTTTTTTGTTCATTTTCTGATAAGCTTTTTGGAAGGCTCACGTCTGAGAAAAAAATAGCCATGTCATCAATTAATTTACTTTTTTCTGCAATTTCCTCACGTTTCTCATCAATTCGTGTTTTTAAAAAAGCTACTTCATCTTCCAGAATGGTGACTTCAATTTGCAGTCGCTGCAATTCTGTCTGGCGAGCTTCTAACGATAACAATTTTTCATCTTCTGGTGTTTTTGTTTCTGTGGTGCCCGGAGAATCGGTCTTACGTTTTTTTATAGTAAACATCTTGTAGTGCTCCTCAGCTTATTTAATCGCCCATATGTTAGGCTAATTTATTTTTTAAAACAAGCGCGGACTCATCAAGATGATTTTTCTCATTCTAGCACAGACCTCTTGCATCACATGGATATTATGAATGCAGGCAAGATTATTATAAATGAGAGCTTGATGCTTAAAAAGAAAATGTAAATAAGAACGAGAATACTGTTTACATGTATAGCATAAACAATTTTCCATAATGGGATTGTTATCTTTTGCATAGATACTTTTTTTGATAAGAATTTTGCCTTTGTTTTCATCAACAGCGAAACGCAGCCAATCCTGCTCTTCCACAATTTGGCCACAATACAGCGATCCATGTCGTGCATTACGGGTGGGTGCAACGCAGTCAAATAAATCAATTCCTTTAGCAACCACATCAATTAAATCTTGCGGGCTTAAGCCCACCCCCATCGTGTAACGTGGTTTGTTGTCGGGCAACATAGGATGAATCCAGCCAATCACTTCTACTGTTTTTTGCATATCAAAACCGATCACTTCGCCACCGATCGCGATGCCGTCTAGATTAGCGGATAAAACAAATTCTGTACTTTGTCTGCGAAGATCCTGAAAACTACCCCCTTGAATGATGCCAAACAAGGCTTGGTGATGGCCATAGACAGAGGCGGGATGTTTTTGGTGTTCTTCGATGGATTCATGTAGCCAACGATGAGTGCGTTCCATGGCTTGTAATGCGGCCTGCTCGCCGCCGCTTTCCGGCGTGCATTCATCGAATGCCATGATAATATCGGCACCAATCATTTTTTGGGTTTGAATAGAGGATTGCGGCGTAAGATGGATGACCCGCCCTGTAATGGGATGCTTGAAATGTGCGCCTTTTGCATCGATTTTACAAATGTTGCCATTCTTGGATAAGCTAAACACTTGAAAGCCGCCGCTGTCGGTGAGCATAGGCTTGTCCCAGCGCATAAATGGATGCATGCCGCCCGCGTTGCGAATAATTTCCATGCCGGGGGCACATAGCATATGATACGTATTACCTCCTAAAATAATTTGGCTGTCGGTATTGATGAGATCATCTGGCGTCATGCAGTTAACAAATGCTCGTGTGCCGACCGGCATAAAAGTGGGCGTTAACACGTCACCATGCGGTGTCGTGATTTTAGTGACTCGAGCAGGAAGCGAACGGTGTTTTTTAATTAATTCAGTTTTGAAAATATTTTGCATAGTTATCAAAGAGGCACAGTATGTCAGAAAAGCGACATTATACATTACTAGATCATCTTTGCCTTGGGGTTGATCAAGCTTTACGGGCTATTTCAGCGAATGCTAAAACAACCGCACGTCCCTACCCTGCAGAAAATATCCTTGAGGTTGATTTAACACGTGAACAACGCCAACATACAGCTGCTTTAATGCGCATCAATCATGCTGGAGAAGTATGTGCTCAGGCGTTGTATCATGGACAAGGTTTGGTATCGCACCGGCATGATGTAAAGAAAAAAATGCAACAAGCGGCTATTGAGGAAGGTGATCATTTAGCTTGGTGTAATCGACGTCTCGCAGAATTGAATAGCCATGTCAGTTATCTCAATCCATTTTGGTATGCAGGTTCTTTTGCCATGGGTTTAACGGCAGGAATAATCGGTGATAAGTGGAGCTTGGGTTTTTTAGCAGAAACAGAAAGTCAGGTCGTTAAACATTTAGAGCGACAGGCAGCACTTTTGCCTGAAGAAGATCAGAAGAGTTTGCACATTTTGCGACAAATGCGTGAAGATGAAGCGCAACATTGTGATGATGCACTTCTTGCAGGTGCTGCTACGTTACCTCGCTGGGTTAAAAAGATGATGCACTTTACCGCAAGCTGTATGGTAAAAACAGCGTATTATATTTAGGTTAAGCTGCTTTAAACGTAATCACGATAGCAGCTGTTTGTACTAACCACACGACCCATACTAATTCCATAAAATAAGGCAGTTTTTGACGCCTTGCTAACCAATAAATAATGGCGGGAATTAAGCTGACTACTAACGGAATAACTAATAATGCGATTAATTGCCGAATAATATCACCTGCCTGATCAACAGAAAATACTTCTTTTAGCATATCGGAAATCCAATCGTGTGCCGCGACGACATACTGCAACATTTGTTGTGTGTAAGGCATGCTTATAATAATGATAAGACTGATAACGGTGATGGCTATTATATGTTTTAGCATGAGTTATCCTCGATTTTTAAATACCTTAACTACGATGGTTATTAAAAAACCAAATGCACCCGCAATAATCAGCTGCCATGCATCATTACTAGAGAGTGGCGCTAATCCAGTCGTTTGAATTTGATATAGATTTAAAAATCCTAACGCAATCGCAATAATAGGTCCAAATAAAGAACGCATAGAAGCAATAATAAGTTCTAACACAATGATTACTTTTGCAGTTAAATAAATGTATTCAATCCATTGCGGAAAAATATCTTTTTGCAGTATGTAATAATAAATGAAAAAAACAATGCCTGAAATCAGTAGCGGAAAAATGATTGAAACGATAGAAAACCATCCCCCATGATTTTGTGATTCACGCGATTTAAAAAGGGGTCTGTTAGGGTGCCTCATGCAATTATTCCCGTCCATAATAAGAGGATTTAATCAAAAAGATAGCATAAATTTTTGTATTTTGCAGATGAATTATGTTCTTAAGCCAATTCCTTTTTGTAGTAAAACAAGGCATCCGCTAAAGAGAGCTATCAACAGGCTACAAATGAGTGTAAAACCTAGATAAATGCTGATATCGGATATTCCTAACATCCCGTACCTGAATGTATCAACAATATCCAAAACCGGGTTAAGTATCGAAATTTTTTGCCAAAAATCGGGCAATTGTTTAATTGAATAAAAAACACCGCCTAAATAAGTTAAAGGCGTCAAGATAAAAGTTGGAATAAAGGAAATGTCATCAAATTTTTTGGCAAAGATAGCATTGATGAGACCGCCTAGAGAAAATAACAGAGAAGATAACAGCGCTATTGATAGCACGATCCAGGCATGATGAATATGTAAGTGTGTAAAAAACAAAGAAATGAGCAAGACAATAATTCCGACTAACATACCGCGTAACGCACCACCTATGACGTAGCCCAGGAGCATGATGTAATTTGGCATAGAAGATACCAACATTTCTTCGATGCTTTTACTGAATTTTGCGCCAAAAAATGAAGATGACGTGTTAGCGTAGGCGCTTGTCATAATGGCCATCATCGTGAGTCCTGGAACGATGTATTGCATGTAACTGTATCCATGAATATCTTTGATTTGCGAGCCAATTAATTTTCCGAAAATGATAAAATATAACGTCATAGTAATCGCTGGCGGTAATAACGTTTGCGACCAAATACGTAAAAAACGAGTCATTTCTTTGACTAAAACAGTTTGCAGTGCAATTAAATTTTTTTTCATGTTTTTGCCTTGTTTTCTCGGATAAGTCGAACAAATAATTCTTCCAATCGATTGGTTTTATTACGCATGCTCGCCACCTGAATGTTCTGGCGACTAAGCAGGCTAAATAAAGAATTTAATGATTGTGTTTTATGAAGCTCGACTTCAAGTGTCATTTTATCCAGTAGTTGATAGGGATAATCTGGCAGCTCAGGTGCAACATCAATGGGCGCTGTCACATCCAAAATCAATGTCTGAATATGCAAACGATTAATGAATGATTTCATATTGGCATGTTCGATGATTTCCCCATGATCAATAATCGCTACATTTTTACATAAATGTTCTGCTTCTTCTAAATAATGCGTGGTTAAAATAATCGTTGTGCCTCGTTGGTTAAGTTCAATTAAAAACTCCCATAGACTATGGCGTAATTCAATATCCACACCAGCGGTAGGCTCATCTAAAATTAATAGCTTGGGTTCATTAACAAGCGCACGAGCAATCATGAGCCGTCGCTTTAATCCGCCCGACAGGTGTAAAGCGATCTGATTGCGCTTTTCCCACAAGTTTAATTTTTTTAAATATAACTCAACGCGCGGATAAGCCATTTTACGTGGTATGCCATAGTATCCTGCTTGATTAATGATGATTTGCGAAACTTTTTCAAAAGGATTGAAATTAAATTCTTGTGGTACGACACCAATGCAAGATTTGGCTGCTTCAAGTTCTTCATCAATGTTATGATCGAACACAGATACAAAACCAGAAGTTTTATTTATTAACGAACATAAAATACCAATGGTTGTTGATTTTCCCGCACCATTTTGTCCTAAGAGAGCAAAAAAATCACCTTCGGCAACTTTTAGATTAATTCCTTTTAAGGCAATTAAACCATTTGCATAGTGTTTTTTAAGATTTTCTACTCTAAGTGCGTACATATGTTTATCCGCTATTTTTATAGGGTTTGTTTTTTTAATTTTTCTATAAGTGCCCGTAAAGCTTGGCCACGATGGCTGATTTTATTTTTTTTCTCTAAGGATAATTCAGCAGCGCTGCATTTTTCATAAGGATCATAAAATAAAGGATCATAACCGAAGCCTCGTGTTCCTGTTGGAGCAGACAAGATAGAGCCTACCCAAATGCCTTCACAAATAAGCGGAGCAGGATCTTCTGCGTGTGTAAGATAAACTAACGTACAATGAAAATGAGCGCCACGTTTTTCAGGCGGAACATCACGCATTTCGCTTAATAGCTTTTCAATATTTGCATGAGCCGTTGCGTTTTTACCCGCATAACGCGCAGAATAGATTCCAGGTGCGCCAGCAAGTGCTGGGACAACTAATCCTGAATCATCCGCAATCGCGGGCTGTTTGCCCAATTGACAAGCATATCGCGCTTTTGCAATTGCGTTCTCGACAAAAGTTAATCCTGTTTCAGCCATTTCTGGAATGCCCAACTGTGTTTGAGGAACAATGGTATAATTGAATGCATCAAGGAAAGCTTGCAACTCAATTATTTTGCCTTCGTTGTTGCTGGCAAGAATAATTTTCATGGCAGCAGAATAATGAATAATTGCAAAATGATCAATGCAGGGATAGGGGTAATATCAATACCATTAATCGGAGGAATAATACGTTGCAAAGGGCGCATGATGGGAGCGGAAATTTGTTCGAGCCATTCACTTGCAGGCGAAGAGCTTGGTTGAAACCAACTTAAAATGGCGCGTAATAAAACAGCATAGAAAAATGTGCTTAATAGTAATTTTAGAGTGTCAGTTATTGAAAATAATAGTAGGCTGGTTAAATAGGGCATGCCAAATGTGAGTGTGCTTAGCAGGAAAATTTTTGCTGCTTCAAAAATAATAATCCAAATGAGTGTAGCAAATTCAATGCCTCGATAGGTTGGAAAGAGACGGCGTAATGGCGCAACTAATGGCTGAGTACATTTTATAATGATTTGAGTCAATGGATTAAAATAGTTAGCGCGGGCATAAGCTAAAATTAAGCGAATCGCCAAAATAACAAGATATAAATTAAATAACGTGCTAATTAAAAATAATCCAGCATTATTGAATGAATTTGTCATGATCGATTGTCCTTGTGATCAAATTGTTTGGCGAGTTCTGCCGAACGTTTTTGTGCTGCATCTAATGCTTTGGCAAATAATTCACGGATGTGCGCTGCTTCAAGGACTGAGATAGCGGCTTCTGTTGTACCACCCGGCGAGGTTACGCGTTTGCGCAATTCCACAATGGATTCTTTGCTTTCTAGTGCCATACGTGCCGCACCGAATGCAGTTTGTAGCGTAAGTAATTGAGCAATGTTAGACGATAATCCAAGTGTTTCACCTGCTTTTTGCAACGCTTCTATGACTAAAAAGAAATAAGCAGGACCAGAACCGGATAAAGCAGTCACAGCATCCATTTGTTCTTCATTTTCTAACCAGACTGTTGTGCTAACGGTACGTAAAATGGATTCAGCAAGATCGCGCTGTGCTGCAGTCACTACAGAATTGGCATGTAATGCAGATGCGCCAGCGCAAATCAACGCAGGGGTATTTGGCATGCAACGTACGATCGCGATATGTTTACCTAACCAATTTTGTAAACTTTTTTCACGAATGCCAGCAGCAATAGAAATAATTAACGGTTTTCGCATTTGTATTAAATGGCTTAAGGATTGGGTCACTGTTTCCATTATTTGCGGTTTTACTGCAAAAATAATCACATCAGCGAGTTCGACGGCATCTTGATTATGTTCTGTGACATGAACATGAAATTGTTGCTGCAGGCTATGCAATTTTTCGGTTGTTGGATCGGTAATCCACAATTGGGCGGGGGATAGGCCTGTTTTAATTAATCCGCCAAGCAGGCTAGCTCCCATATTTCCTGCGCCAATGATAGCGATGGTAGGTGATGTCATGTGCAGTAGCCCTTCTCGCTACGGTTACAACTGCCAAATTTAGGATGATATCATAAATGATAATAGTTCTGTGTTAGCAATTTTTTGGGAGCTTTTTAAAGGCCTTATAGGGATTCTATCGTCTTTTCGTCAATGGGAGTGGTTTTTTGGATTTGGACTGATGCTTGAGTTTTGGATCCGAAAAAAATAATAAACGGGAAGAATGAAGTGTTTCTTTTGCTTCTTTTTTCGCTGCGGCGACTAATTTTTTCCAGCTACGTGTCTTTCCTGTGGGTTCGTTGGGCCAATCAATAATTACATTATTAACGGGTGTTTTAAGCCAATCTGATAAGAGGCTCTTTTGCCCTACAACATCCGTTGCTTGATTTTGTTGAATCAAATAATCTGTTATTGCATGTCTTAAACCAGTAAATCCTTCTTTATTATTTAAAATTGCAATAATCTTTTTTTTCTTATCTTCGTCCTTCACTTCTATCTTCTGCATTAACGTTATCATTTCACGTAGAGTTGGCTCAAGAGGTCTCTTCTGCCAACTTTTGTTTGCAATCATTAGAATTTTTGCGACATCATCTTGATCTTGTTTTGCGGCTCCTTCTAAAAGAGCAACAGCTATTTGAGTTTTAGGGGGATGATTAAACAAGCATCCAATCGCTTTATTGGTTAGGGTGTTAGTTTGAGGAGGATTAAGTTTTTCTTCAGAAAGTACATATGTACATAAGCTTAATTCGTTCACTGCGGGCAATTTATTACTGTTGGAATTCAAGAGATGTGCTAGAATTTCTTGCCCTCTTTGTTCCCAACGTTGGAGAGTTTCCGTTGCTTGCTTTTTTATGTCTTCATCTATAGATTGTCTTGCTACTTTTTGATAAAGGTCATGCAGCTTTTTAAAGGTTGTATTAGGCAGGCTCAAACCTTTTTCTTGCGCCCTTTCTAAAAAGGCTGCATAGTCGACAGCGATCTTAGTTCTTAATGCTGCATTTTCTTTATCTTCAGGACAAAGAGTATAGGCGCCATCAAAAAGAAGATGTGCTATATCATAATTATGCTCGCTAAAAAACACGCTGGCAGAGGTTGTATTCGGTATTGTTGCAAACCGATATAAAGTCTCAGCATACCCAAGGCATGTTTGTTTATTTTTTTTATTTTCTTTCCATCTTTCTATCATGGCCTCGCATTGGTTGTATTGATAGGCACGAACAAAACCTGGCGCTATTCCACTCGTCGAATCATCTAGTAGTGATTCTTCATCGTCAGATAGAAGCCTTGGCAAGCTCATGTGTAAATGCTCCGGTTAATTTTTGATATTATAGCATAAGTATGCTTCAAAATAATACTCTCATCTTAATGTTTAAGGGTAATATATCAATAAAATCATTATGATAGTGGGAGCCTACCGAGTCCATATATGTCAGATATCATTTTACAGGATACGTTTCCAGCACGTGGAACAAATTATCATATTGGTTATGCGGGCTCCATGCATACCAACCGTCCGCGCCAGCATCCTGGGTTGCCTTGATTTGGGCATAGATATATTTTAATTTTTTCTCGCGTGAGAGAGGATAGTGGTAGTTGGATAATTCAATGTAAGGATACAGTTTAAAGGGTAATGGGTTATTAAATTGTTTCTTAATGGAAATAAGAGAACGATATACAATGTCATAAGGTGCAGCGAAATGTACGGGAAATGGTTCATAGTGAGAGGGATATACCATGGGGCATAATACATCAACACTTTGAGAAAATAATTTAATACTTTGGCCAATGTGTTTTTCTTCACCGAAACTAGTAATACCAAAAACATCTACTTGTAAAGGAATGTTTTGGGCAGCCAATCGTTCTTTGTACCATTGAATAATTTTGTGAATGTTAATGGCGTTTTGCGCTGAGGCAGGCTGTTTTGTATTATATCGAATATAATCCAATTGGATTTGTGCGGCACCATAGCCTATAGCCGTTTTCACCAAATGATATTTTTTTTCGCGATGATTTTCTGAAGCAACTTGTTGCGGTGTCCCGCCATCAGGATAGATCACAATTCTGGCAACATAAGTAATATTGTTTTCTTTCAGCAAACGAATGTTTTGTTGATATTTTTTTGAGGGAACTTCTAAGTCCACTACAAATGTATTAATTCCTGTGGCTTTTGCACGCTTTATAAGGTAATTGATATAGCGCGTATCTTCGAGGGTTCCCTGGGTAATATAAATGCCTTTAGGTTTAGCAGCGCTGACAGGCCAAGCAAACATCAACAATTGTAGAGCTAATCCAATAAGAACTACCAACCTGATGGTATTGTTCTTCATATGGCAACCTCGCTAACGTGATGCCCTTAAAGTCATTGTATCGCATTCGAAGAAAATGATGTTGTGATATACTGATTCAGATCCGCTCGCCGAAAATGGCTGTTCCTATTCTGACTAAGGTGGCTCCTTCTGCTATTGCTGCTTCCATATCATGTGACATTCCCATGGATAATGTATCCAATTTAAAGCCATATGTATTTAAATTGTCATAAATAAGACGTAATTTGCGGAATTCAGCGCGTTGTTCGTCGAAAGAGTCTTTAGGTGCAGGAATAGCCATTAAGCCGCGTAATGTTAATTTAGGCAACACAGAACAACCTTCTGCAAGAGAGAATGCTTCATTAGGATCAATTCCTGCTTTAGTTTGTTCCGCGCTAATATTGATTTGTAAACAAATGTTAAGGGGTGGCAAATGCGCGGGACGTTGATTATTTAAGTGCTTAGCTATTTCTAAATTGCTTACACTATGTACCCAAGCAAAATGCTCAGCGATTTTTTTAGTTTTATTATGTTGTATACGGCCAATAAAATGCCATACAACATTTTTTTCTGCGAGAGCCGTTATTTTTTTTAAACTTTCTTGTAAATAATTTTCACCAAAAGCCATTTGTCCAACAGCAATCGCTTGTTGGATTTTTTCTATCGGCTGTGTTTTACTGACAGCAAGCAATTCGATCGAATTATGCGCTCTTCCATAGAGGGCTTCATATTCATGAATTTGGTTTTTTACGGAAAAAATAGTTTGAGCAATGTTAACCAAATTGAGGCCCCGCATTGCGTATTGCATCACTCACATTAAATTTTTTAAAGTTTTCAACAAACTTATCCATTAATTCTTTAGCAAATTGATCATGTGCATTTTTATCTGTCCATGCTGTGCGAGGATTTAATACTTTACTATCCACCCCAGGTAAAGCAGTTGGAATTGCTAAATTGAAACCAGGTAAGGTTTCATAGGGTGCATTGCGTAAATCATCATTAATGATGGCGCGTACGATGGTCCGTGTGGTTGGAATAGAAAAACGTTCACCCCCTTTTCCATAGGCCCCACCTGTCCAACCTGTGTTAACAAGAAACACTTCTGCAGTAGAATTTTCTAAACGTTTCATTAATAAATTAGCATATACGCTAGCGGGACGTGGGAAGAAAGGTGCACCAAAACACGTACTAAATGTTTGTTTAATCCCTTTCCCAGATCCAACTTCGGTGCTTCCCACCAAGGCAGTGTAACCACTTAGAAAATAATAAGCGGCTTGTTCTTTGGTGAGTCGTGCAACGGGTGGCAGCACACCATAAAGATCACACGTGAGGAAGAGTACAGCACTCGGTAATCCCGCTTTGTTTGCGGGAACACGTAATGGAATATGTTCGCGGGGATAAGCGGCGCGCGTATTTTCGGTCAAGCTTGCATCGGTATAGTCAGGTTCTTTGGTTTTGGGATCAAGAATGACATTTTCCATAATGGCGGTGTAGCGAATAGCATCCCAAATAACAGGTTCACGTTCTTGCGACAAATCAATACATTTTGCGTAACAACCCCCTTCAAAGTTAAATACTTCATTTGCACTCCAGCCATGTTCATCATCGCCAATGAGATAACGTTCTGGATCAGCTGAAAGAGTAGTTTTGCCGGTACCGGATAATCCAAAAAATAATGCAGTTTTTCCATCTTTGCCAACGTTGGCTGCACAGTGCATAGGAAGTACTTCATGTTCGGGCAATAAAAAATTTAACACAGAAAACATCGCTTTTTTCATTTCACCGGCATAATGCGTACCGCAAATAAGGATACAACGGTTAGAAAAATTCAAAATAACCGCAGCATCACTATTGACCCCATCACGCACAGGATCGGTTTTGTAATCAGGCACCGATAGAATAGTCCATTGGCCGGGTTGATCAGACGTAATGGGTTCTTCTGGACGAATAAAAAGATCATGGGCGAATAAACTATGCCATGCAAGTTCGGCGATGACTTTAACTGTTAAAGTAAATTTTTCTTCTGCACCGACTTTAAGATAAGAAACAAAGGAATGGTCTTTTTGACGTAAATAGTTTTCTGCTTTATTCCATAACAAATTAAATGTTTCCGGGGAGATCGGTTGATTGATGGTATTCCAATCCACGGCTTTTTCTGTTAGTTCATCTTTTACAATAAATCGATCTTTAGGAGAACGCCCTGTGCGCGCTCCTGTCGTGACATTTAATGCTTGGTTCGCAGCGAGCACCCCTTCTTTTCTGGCAAGGGCCATGTTGACTAATTCGGAGGCGGATAAATTGGTATAAACGCTATTTTTTGCTACTGTATTTTCTACTTGTGTTGTCATTCTTTTCTCCTAGCTAGGTATAGGCCCTAATTCCTAAAAAAAGCTATTGTACCTAATGTTGCTAGATTACACTACGCTTCACATTATTCTTGATTATTAAATGAACGGCAATCTGTTGAGGTATTAACATGACAGAATTAGATCAGGTTATCGCTGCAGCATACGCTAGCCAGGGGAAACAGGACGATGTCAATAAAGTTTATCTGACCTTCTTGCGTTCCTTGTTGTTTTTGCCGATCCAAAAAGACCCGTCATCAACGGAGGAGCCTTTTTATCCATTGTATGCACAGATAGATGATAACTATTTTCTGCTGGCATTTGACACGCTGGAGCGCCTAACGACCTGGGCAGACAATCAACTTGCCAATATGGATTATGTTCAATTATCAGGGCGAGATTTAATTGCCGGTATTAAAGAAGACATTTTTTTTGTATTGAATGCAGGATCTGCATTTTATAAAGAATTTTCACCGGATGAAATTAAACACTTAAAAAAAATCGTAGCGCGGTTAGATCAATTAAAAAATTCGTAATTGCGGAGTGGTTATTCATTTCCACAAGATCGAAGATACGCTTGCCATGCGTTTTCTCGGTATTGTTTGGCAGTCATTGCGGGATCTTTTGCGCCAATGATTCCACGACCGACAATAATAATGTCAGTTTCATTTTGAATGATAGCTTGTTCAGGCGTAATGTACTGTTGACCATAGAAATCCTTGTTTTGTGAAAACTGTACCCCGGGGGTGAGATAAATCCAGCCTGGATCTTTAGAGAGTTTCCGTTGCGCGATAAAACCTATAACAAATTCAGCAAATTGTTTAGCCATAGCCAGCGTTTTTTGGGTATAGTTCGAATCAAATAAATTCTGTGCGGAGCTCATTTCTGCTAGTAATAATAAGCCACGTTGTTTGGACATGCCTATTTCAGAGAGTCCAGCAATCATGCCAGGACCTGGCAAGCTATGCGCATTAATCATATCTGCCCAATCAGCGATGCGATAAATACCTTTTGCATATTGTAATTTTACCGTGTGACCGATATCAGCAAATTTTCTATCTTCAAAAATTAAAAATTGCTGTTTTTTCGCGAGATTTGTTAATTCTTGGATAAAATCAATAGTAAAATCTTCTAGAATATCAACATGTGTTTTGAGTACGCAAATTTCAGGGCCTATTTTTTCCGCGAGTTCGATGATTTCTGCACAGCGGGTAACATCGGCAGACAAGGCGAGATTAGATTTTTTCTCGCTGATTAAGTGCAACAATTGTTTTGCTAATGGATTTTTACAGAAAGTCATTCGATCTTGATAATGCAAGCGTTTCATTTAAATAGCCTCATCAGACGCTATAATCGTTTTTATGATAGTTTTTTCTTGCGGAGGTACATAAGGTGCTTCAAGTAATGTTTTTAGTACTTCATTTAAAGTAAATATGGTGTGAACTTGATAATGTTGATCGGCTAAATTTTTTTTACCGCCTTGTTGACGATCAATCAATAATGCAGCATCCGTGATTTTTAAACCAACTGCTTTGAGATCATTTGCTGTTTCAATAATGCTGCTGCCGGTAGTAATAAGATCTTCAATGATTAAACAGGTTTGTCCGGGTTGAAAAGAGCCTTCAATTTGTTGTTTAGTACCGTAAGATTTTTTTTCTTTACGACGTATAATCATGGGAATGTTATGCTCTACTGAAATACATGTTGCAATAGGCAATGCCGTGTAAGGTACTCCACAAATTAAATCAAATTTGCAATTTCGTATAGCTTGCCAAATAGCATCGGCTACTGCGCGCAACAGCTTGGGATAGGAAATGATTTGTCTTACATCAAGGTATATATTGGAAGTTTGGCCGCTTTTTAACGTGAAGTTGCCGAGTTTAATTGCGCCGATTTGATAAAGAGAGTCAATAAGGTGTGTCGCAGTCATTTTTTACCTATAGGTTGTTTGCTATCAGGGTTTGTATGCCCTGATAGCAAAACAAAGATTAAATAGCTTTTGCTAACTCGGTTTTTGCTTCTTTGTCAGCCGGAATAATTTCAGCTAATTTCATAGCACGCGCTAGTCGAGTAATGCCAATTCCGCCGCCAAAACGTGGAAACATAGGCAGAGAAAGATATTCATCTAATTCTTTCGTGACGCGGTCTTTACCAAAGGCATTAAAAAGTAACTTTGCATATTGTCCATTAGAAATGGTAAAGAAATTTTCACGCATTTCATCTACGTTAGAGGAACGTTCCGCTGAACCGATGGTTTCCATACCATAAAGAATGACGTCAACTTTATTAAAGATACCATTTTTATTGTGCTTCATATTCCAGAAAGGATGCGTGCGTTGTGGAAAATGTTCCAAGCTAATTACATTGCCCAGTTCTTGTTGCAGCATCATTTCATGATCGGACTTGATTTCGAAGGTTTCGTATTTTTGGCAAATAGCATCATAGCGACAGGATACAGGTGAGGGAAAGCCTAAATATTCGAGCAATTCGGCTTCTACTTTTTTCAACTCGTTTATGCTACCAGCAGATTCAAATTCAAACATCGGAAAAATTTTATCGTGACGACCTGGAATGGGAAAAGGTTCATTACGATAGCTAGTTGTAATGCAGAAAACACCGGGTACATCTGGATTTTTTAAGATTTCTGATTCAAGCCACATTTGCCCTGTTTGTGGTAGAGGATAATTGACTCCACTAAAAACAAACTGGGTAATTGTTTCAGGATCTTCGCAAGCGGCAAGAATAGATAGTCTAGGTTGAGCTGGAACTTCAATGTATCCCTTGTGATCTTGAAAAAAACGACGTAATTGGCGGATGATGTGGCTGTAGGCGAAAATATCTTGCACGGCAATTCTCCTTAAAATTGTTAAAATAATCAACTAAACCCAAACAAAGTATTAGGTGACTGAGAAAATTTGCGCGCAAACTTGTTTATATTGCCATGTAAAATTAGTTTCGTCAATTTATTTTTATACATTTGTAGGAGCAATTTAGTAATGTCACCTTTCAGCAAAGTAGAGATGTCACCTTTTGGCTTCGATTTAGATACCCTTGTAGGGTCATCTAAGGTTGAGGGAAGCGACAATGCCGATTGGATTATTGACGATGAGTACTCAAGAAATAGAACGTGTGACGGTGATAAGACAGGTTGTAGGGAAGCATTTAAAACAGCGCCAGGCGATGCGGCTGTTAAAGTTATCAAAGAGGCAAGTGATTCGGTTAGTTAAAAAATATAGAAAACTCCGAACTCGGGTTACGTTAGATTATAAGTGGGTGGGTAAGTTTGCGTTTACGGTGATCAGGGGCGTGAATAGTTACAAAATCAGCTGCGTGTTAACAATTCATCATATATTTTGGTTAAATTTAGAGCATGATCGCGCCAGGTAAAATGATTTATTATATATTGCTTTCCCGCATTAGCAATTTTGAGCATTTCATGAGGTGATTGGAATGCCGCCTGTAATGTACTTGCAAGTTCATAAACACTATTAGGCGAGATTAATAATCCTGTTTTACCGTGCTTAATAAATGCAGAAGGCCCCTGTCCTTTCACGCCAATTGTCAACAATCCAAATGACATCGCTTCAACATAGGCAATGCCAAATGCTTCTCGATAAGATGGAAGAATAAAAATATCTGATTCTGAAAGATGGGTATAGACATCCTTATGTTGACATCCCCCGATAAAAAAAACACAATCACGCAAGCACAACGTATTTACTAAGGTTTCAAGATTTTTTCGTTCATAACCATCGCCGATTATTTTATAAGTCCAATTTTTTATTCCAGCTGCTTTCAATTTTGCTAATGCATACAAATTGATATCAATTCCTTTTCCTTCATGTAAATTAGAGACACTGACAAATCGAAAGTGTCTTTCACTCATCTTTTTATCAGAGCTCATCATTTGAGATGTCAAGCGAAATCCATTATGAACCACTCGAAAATGGTCAGATTTTTGAGTAAAATTTTTAAAAAAATTTATTAATGGCTCTCCGACTAAAACAAGACGATCTGCATTTGAAATAGTATATTCGTATAGCTGTTTTTTAGTTATACCACAATATAATTTTTTATCTGTATCTATTCCGTGCAAGGTAACAACAGATGGGATACATAACCGCTTTGCAACATTGACAGCTAACCAACCCGCTAATTCCGTATGAGCATGAATCAGTTCGCAATGATTTTTTCTTGCTAACGCTTCCAGTTTAGAGCCAATTTGGTATTTATAAGCATAATTAGAAATCGGACGAAAGTAATGACGTGGAATTGAAAAATGATGGTGTACTTTTAAATTGAATTTTTCTGAAAATTGTGTTACATCAATTGGAGACTTATTCCAGTCTTTACTCAAAATTTTAGCCAGCTTAGGACGCCATGGTTGTGTCACTAAAACCGTTAGCTCATGGCCGAGGTTTGCTAATGCCTCAAGGGAATCTAAAATATAGTTTCCAGTCTGGTCCTCCCTGTGAGATGGAAACCAGGGAGTAAGAAAAAGTATTTTTTTTTGCATAAATAAAACTGACATCAAAAAAAATTGATAGTCACATTAAAAAGGGCCATGCACAACTCCAGAATGTGTTTCTTGATTTCTTTTCTCCATCTTAATTGTCATTTTCTTACTCAAGAATTCTGAAATCGCATTCACTATTTTGGCGGCAGTTGGATAATAATCTTTATCAAGCATATAACTAGCTGGGACAGGATGGTCTGGCCAACTAATTACTTTCGGTGCTCTTTTCAAGGCACCAAAAGCATGTTGCGAAATTTGACTAATTAACGCAGCCGAAACACCAAAATATGGCCAATCAGCATCTGCAATAATCAGATTTCCTGTTTTTTTAACTGATTTTATGACAGTTGTATAATCCAGGGGGCGTATGGTATGCAGATCAATGACTTCAATGGAATATCCACGCTCACAAAATTCCTGAGAAGCAATTAACGCCTCTTTAACCATAGGACCAATTGCAACCAATGTTAAATCATTTCCTCCCCTAAGGATCTTCGCTTTACCGATTGGAACCTGATAAATTCCTTCAGGTACTTCATCACTGTCATTATGTAAAGAACGATGATCAATATAAATGACTGGCTCATTATCCATAATAGCAGAAATCATAAGTCCCTTGGCATCAGCAGGATTGGATGGAACAACTACTTTCAGTCCCGGAATATTTGCCATCAAACTATGTAGACTTTGAGTATGCTGAGGGCCATTTCCCCATCCTTTGCCGACGATACCTCGAATCACCATTGGCACTTTTTGTTGTCCTCCAAACATATAAGACCATTTTGCGCAATGATTTACGATCTGATCCATCGTAAGGGGCAGAAAATCAACACGATGGTGAATTAAGACAGGCTTCATTCCAAGTGTTGCGGATGCAAATGCAAATCCAGTTAACATCTGCTCAGCTAATGGTCCTTCTACAACTCTATCTTCGCCAAATTCTTCAAGCAATCCTGTAACTGAACCAAATACGGCTTTTGGATCTATTACACCCACGCCGATAATATAAACTTCTGGATCATTACGCATAGTTTGAAGATAGGCATCCTGAATGGCTTCATAAAATTTCATTGTTGGCATACGAGTTCCTCTGGAATCAGACGTGTTGGAAATGGTGCATTGCGAGCCTCTTCTAATGCGCGCTCAATTTCAATTTGGAATTTTTTTCGTAACATCTGACATAATTCAGATCGAACTTGCTTTTCTAGATGTTGAATAGGATCTTTTTCTTTCCAGGGCTTAACATCTGCTTCAGAACGAAAGCCAAGTGAAAGATCGTTGTTAGGACCGCAATGTTCCAGCATACGATATGTTTTACATTCAATAAATGATGGGCCTTCTCCCGCTTTTGCGCGATTGACTGCTTCTTGTGTCGCTTGATGAACCTGAATTGCATCATTTCCATCCACTAAAACCGAGTGAACACCAAACCCTTCAGCCCTTTTATAGATTGGTACTTTGGGTTGACGATATTGAATCCAGGTGTTTGTCGCAAGACCATTATTTTCACAAATAAAAATAACGGGTAATTTTCTCAGGGCAGCAAACATAAGTGACTCTTGAAAAATGCCTTCTTCCGTCGCTCCATCACCGAAGCTGGAAACTGCTACTCTTTTTTGATTTCGAGATTTAAAAGTAAATGCTGCGCCCACTGCGTGAGCCTGTGCGGCAGCAACTAACGCAGTTGTACCAGCAAATCCTTTTTTAAGATCAATTAAATGCATCGATCCGCCATATCCTTTACTACAGCCGGTCTCTTTACCAAAAAATTCTGCTAACATTTTATGTAGATCACCACCTTTCGCTAAGTACCAACCATGAGAACGATAATAAGCATAAACGATATCTTCATCTGTTAAAGCTGCGCAAACACCTGCTGGATTTGCTTCCTGACCTGTACAAAGATGAATAGGTGTTCTCATTTCACCTTTTGGATAGTGCGAGGCAACTGCTTCTTCTACCATTCTAATTTTTAAAGCAGTCGCGTATAAATGCTCTAAAATGGTTTGGTCTATTGTTACATTTGTTCTAGGCATAAAACTTCCTTATGAGATCAATTATATGATCTTGTTGATCAAACGTAATAGAATGATTTACAGGGAGGCTCAAAATTTTTGCAGTGATCTTGCGTGTTACTGGAAAGTCATTTTCACTATACTGCAAATATCGAGCTGCTTCTTGCAAATGTAGAGGAATAGGATAATGGATCTTAGCATCCACTCCCGCAGCATTAAGATAATGTAAGAGTTCATTACGCTTATCTGCTTGAATCATATAAGTTTGATAAACACAATGTTCATCCGGCCCTTCTTCGGGTACCACAACGTGTTCTCGCAAATATTGATTATAGCGAAAAGCAAACTGTCTACGTTTTTCAGTCCATTGTTCGAAATATTTTAGCTGCACTAAAAGCATAGCAGCATGTAATTCATCCAATCTTTCGTTAAAACTAAAAAATTTACATTCATCGCGATTTTTGAGACCATGATTCCGTGAAAGCAAAATATTTTCATAAATGTTTTGGTGTTGGGTGGTAATAATCCCTGCATCGCCATATGCAAAAAGATTTTTTAAAGGATGTAAACTAAAGCTAGCAGCATCTCCCCACGAACCAACATATCTTCCTTTTAGTTTTGCTCCGACAGCTTGTGCAGCATCTTCTAAAACAAATAGGTTGTACTTTTTCGCAATATCATGAATCGTATCCATGCGCGCAGGTCTACCCGTCAGATGGACAGGAATAATTGCTTTAGTCGCAGGTGTAATAGCCTGCTCAATCTTATCAGGATCAATATTCATATCCTCTCTAATATCAACAAAAACAGGCTTAGCGCCTGTTAATGCAATTGAAGAAGCTGAAGCAATAAATGAATTAGGAACAGTAATGACTTCATCGCCTTCTTTAACACCGATCGCTTTTAAGACGAGATACAGAGAAGAAGTTCCATTCGCAACACCCATTCCATATTTTGCATGACAAAAGGCAGCAAATTTTTTTTCAAATTCTGCTACTTTAGGCCCAAGAATATAATGACCGCTATCTAAAACCTCTTCAACAGCGTGCAAAAGTTCTTTTTTAATTTCTCTTGTTTGATGTCCAAGATTAGTATATGGAATGGTTAAGCTCATAAAGAATCCTTAATAAACAGTAAGCTTTGAATTGGTTTCACGTTTAATTATTTTTTTTAGCCCGTTTTTAAACGTAACATATTGAAAGTGCGGAAAAGCCTTATAACAGACTGAATTATCAAAATATCGATGTAGAATCGCATTATTTCTACGTGATGTAATCATTACATTAGAAGAATTCGCTGCTTTCAGCATATCATTTGCTATGTCTTTAAATGAACAGGATTCACCGGTCGCAATATTTAAAACCCCCTCGCTTTTATGATGAATAACTAAAGAAGCAATCTTGGCAACATCTCCAATGTATACGTGGTCCCTTTTTTCTTCACCTTCGCCAAATAGTGTAATATCCTGGTTATTTTCAATTTGTCGTAAAAATCGGTTAGGTCCATAACTATTATGAGGATCAGACATACCATACAATATGCTCGGCCTTAAAATAGCTAAAGGCGTCTGATTAATAATACATTTGAGCATGTTCTCTCTACAAAAATGCATCGTGCCATGCAAATTGGATGGTGAGGGTTTAGCATTTTCGGAGATTAAAGTCATATCATCAGAATAAACGGCATCAGAGCTAATATAAATTACATGGGATAGCGAGACTTTCTGAATAGTGTTGCAAATGACTTGCATCATCCGGATATTATCAATCAGCATTTCACTGCTTTTACACGGTACGATTGATGAAACGATCACTAATACATCGTTTAATTTTAACGTCTTTAATAATTTTTCTTCGGCTTCATTCGTTAATAAATTAATGTCATTTTTTGAAATGCCTACAATATCACAGTTTTCTTGTTGTAATTGCTGTAAAATATGACTACCGACAAATCCCTTCGAACCTAAGACTACAACACGTGCTGGTTTTTGTTTTATTGGGTTTAAGTGTTTTAACATATTGAACCTCTTCCTAAAGCAAAATACTGGAACCCTTCTTTTAAAAAATGAATCTCATTTAAAGCATGATAAGGGTCGATAATTATTTTTCCATGCATATTATTTTTTAAAGTATCAGGTGTCAGGGATTTGAATTCTTCCCACGGCGTCATAATAATTAATACATCTACATTTTGGACAGCCTCGTCTATCGAATGTGCACATCTCGCCCAAGATACAATGGGTACTTTAATAGTTGGATCATATGACTGGATATTGTAGGTTTTAAGGGATTCTAACAAAGCTAATGCGGGTGAATTTTTTGTGCTGTTAGTGTTTTCTTTATATGTCAAGCCTAATACAGCAATTGATGGATTTGGATTTCTGAGCAATATGCTTTGATGTAAAATTTTTAACACCCAATTTTTGCGATAGCGATTATTGTCAACAAATGATTTTACAACGCTATTTTCTGTTCCCCATTCTTTTGAAAGATTAAGAATGGTAGTCAAGTCTCGTTCTAAATTCCCCCCAGCAATACCCAATCCAGGCATAATATATGAATATTGACCAATACGTTTATCTAATTTTAAAGCTGGTATCACTTGAGACCAATTAGCACCCATTTTTTCACAAATTTCGCTTAATATGTTAGTTACGCTAACTTGAGCGGCTAAATAACAATTGATTGAGATTTTTGTTAATTCTGCACTTTCATAATTCATTACCAAAATAGGACAGTTAAAAGTATTAAGCAATCTTTGATAAAATGGATTTAATTCTCTATCAGCATCTGCACAACCAATAATAAACCGTTCTGGATGCATCGCTCGCTCAATTGCTTTGCCAAAGATTAAGGTTTCTACTTGATAATATAAACGGTCAGGATGAATTAATTCTTTTAATTGACGAGTAAATCCTGGAGGCACTTGTGCTAGTACGATCAGAATGGCATTTGGTTTTAGGTTCCAACAAACATATTCAATCAAAGATCTCATAGTTGATAAGTCGCTCTCTCCGCTATCATTAGTCATGACATCAGAAGAGATATAGACGATGTCGCATTCTTGTAATCGACTAACATCATCGCTAAATTTTAAACGTTGGGTCGAAAGATGCTTAGTAAATAAAGTGGATAATCCAGGTTCTACGATTGTCAATTTTTGATTTTTTAAATCTTTAATTAAAAATGAGTCGGAATCATAACAGATTGTATCAAATCCCCGTTCTGCTGTAGCAACAGCGGTATTTATGCCAAGATGACTCATTCCTGCAAATCCAATTAATGGTTGTTGTGACATGCTTCACCTTGCATTAATTCTTTCTCGAGTTTTTTCAAAACACTATTTAGCCAAATATCCGTCGAAAGATTCGTTTGGACACCCGTCTTACATAATTTTTTAAAATGTGCATATTCGATTTCCCAAGTAGGATCTGGATTGACTAATGTAATGGTTTCTTCGTTTGGAATACCGCTTGGGAGTTGACGTATTCGATGAATAAATTGACTAGGGCCCCATTTACAAAGGGAAGAAATATGCGCAGATCCATTTTCAGCAAAAATATCACACGTAAAATGATTCCGCCATGAAAGTAAAGTCGCTTCAAATTCAATTCTTGGAGAAACATCATTATTACAAACGATAACATGATCCGGAGAATGATTTTCAAAACAATTACTGGATACAATAAAAAATTGTTCAGATTGAATATCAAACCAAAAATGTAAAGTATCTAATATGTGTGAGCCCAGATCAGACAATACGCCGGATCCTTGATCACGCCATAAAGAATTTCGCACTAATCTTGCAGTTCCATTACCATAGAAAATTCGACAGTGATAAATTTTACCCAATGAACCGCTTTTGATGAGAGAATGCATTCTAACAAAATGCGGCTCAAATCGATGATTATAAGCGGTATAAACGAGTAATTTTTTATTTTTTGCCAATTGTTGAATCGCTAAGATCTCATTTTCGTTATGAGCCCATAACGGTTTCTCTACTAAAATATGCTTATTATTCTCTAAAAGATATTTGATTATTTCAATTTTAGGTTCATCTGGGGTGCAAATTAATACAGCATCATAATCTTGGACAGGTACATCTTCTATTTTTTTATAATCGGCAGACAAATTAATTGGGTCTACACAAGCAACACAATCGTTTGAAGAAACGAAACGACGTTTATTACCTTGAATACCTAGACCGACAACGATGATTCGCATTTGTCGGTCCTTTCTAATTTACTACTCCAATCGTAACAAGCCTGCTTTTCTATCATGTTAATTTTCTTTAAAATATGTTCAAGGCTAATAGGAATGTTACCATCACATTCACATTCGCAAGCCGCGGCTAAAGATCCAATAATGCTAGCCACCACTTCTGAGCCGGTGGCAAGCATCGATAGTGTTGCATAGGCGAGCAACGCATCTCCAGCACCCACAGTATCAACCGTTCGTTCTGCAAAACTATCAATAACAAAAAATGAATCTAATGCTTCATGTCTATTGTTTCTGCAAGTTAATATACCACGATTACCTAATTTCAGAATTAATGTTTTACAATTTGCTTTATCATAAAGATTCGCTGCTAATGAACGTATACCAGAATCCTGATCTGCTAAAGCGAAGCGCGCTTCGCGTTCATTGGGCGTTATTAAATCGAAAGTTTGAAAATCCGTTATATTTCCCCACCGACTCGCCACCTGACTGTCAGCAACCTTATAAGTACCTTCTGGAATGGCTGCAAATAATTCTGGGATAGTGCGGCGATTAAAGATGCCGTGTCTAAAATCACTAAATATAACTGCATCAGATGAAGTATTGCGAATTTTGTCTGAAATTTGATGTAGTATAAAATCAGATACGGAAGTATTGTTAAGCGTATCTATTTTTAATAATCGATAATTGCTAGCGACAATGACATTTTTATTCGTCGTAGGCCGTGTAGCATCAATAATAGGCTCACACTCTACTCCTGACTCTGCCAAAGAGGAGATAACGAATTCTTTTAAGGAGTCATCTCCGAGAACAGTCGTAATAGTTGCTTTTGCCCCTGTTGCACGAATGTGTTTTGCAACGATACCTGCTCCGCCAAGAAAATCTTTTTTCTCTTCAAAACGGACACTCATAGTGGGTGTTTTGGTATTTCCGCCAATTAATGTTGTGTATGTGTAGCTATCAATAATCGTATCGCCCACCACATGAACATGGTGATTTTTAAATTTAGATAAAGCTTCTCGTAACATATTAAATGTAATTTGATGATCAGCCATTAATGCAAGTAGCTTATCTACCTTTAACTCTGGAGGAGCAAGATCAATCAGTTTTGATGAGGAATAAACTATATCTCCAGGCGTAAAAATAATTTCTCCACCATAAGTAGAAAGCATGTCAGCTTCGTCACATGTTTTTGGTGGCATGCCTCCGCAAACATATTCATAACCTTTTGCGAAAAAATCAGGTTGTAAGTAAGCAATGTTTTTTAATGGCGTTGAATTAGCATCAATTAACACATAATCGACCATTTCATAAGCTGCAAGGCTAATTGCACGCAAATTTTGAGGAACATGGGGACGATCAAATCCTTTATAGACATGTTTGTCAGCAGTCATACTTATAATTAAAATATCAGCTTTGCTTTTAGCATATAACATATGGCGCAGATGTCCTGGATGAACCACATCAAATACACCATGACACATGATTACTTTTTTCTTTCGAGGAAATAGTCCAATGATTTGTTTTAATTTCTCCACCGTCTTAATTTTATGTTGATATTGATTCATGAGGTCAGACATGAGATGCGCTCTCCTCACTCATATATTTAAACCAGGTTTTTGTTGCTTCTTCGATTGAGGCAGGGTCCCATAAGGGTGCTTCTTCCCAGTAATTAATTTCCTTTAGCATGTTGTTCACCCCTTCTTTAAATGAAACCTCTGGCTTCCATCCTAGCTCTCTTGTAATTTTACTAATATCAGCAAATGTGCAATCGGGTTCGCCAGGACGTTTGGGAACATATACCACTTCACCCTCTAATAATTCAACCAACGTATTAATTGATTGCGGATTACCTGCACCCAAATTATAAACTTCTCCCTTTTTATGAGTCGTAGCAGCCGCCAAAAAAGCACGCGCAACATCTGTTACATATACGAAATCACGTTTTTGGCTGCCATCCCCTACAATGGTAAATGGTTTTTTAGCAAGTTTCTGTTTAAAGAAAACACCAAATACAGCACCATATGCTCCTGTCGTTTTTACTCGAATTCCATAAGCATTAAATATCCTGATTGAATTGACAGCAAATCCATATACTTTTTGCCAATGAAAGCAAGCTTGTTCTCCCATATATTTCGACAATGCATAAGGATATTGAGGAGAAATAATATGATTCTCATTCGTGGGTACGCTTGCTAATCCATAACAAGAAGAAGATGCGGCATATACCAATTTCTCTACTTTAGCTGCACGTGCGGCCTCGAGAACCTGTATCGTACCCAGGAGGTTCACAGACATGTAATCAATCGGTTTTTCAATAGAAGGCACAATATCTCCCATACCTGCAAAATGAAAGACATACTTGGCTTGTGAAAATAAATTGGAATTCGCATTAAGATTACGAATATCAACCCATTCACACGAAAGATCCGGGTTATTGATATGCTGTCTGAGATTAGACTCTCTCCCTCCACATAAATTATCAATTACTCTAACTATACATCCTTTATCTAATAACAAATCTACCATGGCGCTACCAATGAAGCCGGCCCCACCCGTTACAATTGCAATTGGTTTCTTATTCATACTAATGGAATCTTTTTTAATTGACGTACATTATAATACCAGTCATTTTCAAAGCTATTGCTTAATTTTCCTTCTTTAAAAGCATGGCATAAATCGCGAATAGCATCTTCAATACTTCGTTTTGGCTCAAATCCCAAGACTCTTTTAATTTTTTGTGAGCTAATATGATATGATCGATTATCATCGGATTTTGTGGTTTTGATTTCTATTGGCATCTTATCTGGATATATTTTTTCAACCACATTTTTCACCATTTGCGCGATTTCCATTATAGTAAAATTTTGATAACCCACATTAAAAGTTTCTCCTTGTATTTTTTCAGAAGGAATGGTGGTCAGTAATTCATAAAGATCACACATATCTTGAATATGTAAATTCGGCCGCATTTGAGCGCCACCAAATACAGTAATGTTTCCTTTATTAACAGCATGATTCGTTAATATGTTAACTGATAAATCAAGACGTGTTCTTGGACTATAACCGCAAATCGTTGCTGGTCGAACTGTCACGCAAACAAAATTTTCATCCATATGTTTAAATAATAATGGTTCACATAGTCCTTTATATTTATTATAAAGTGTTAAAGGT
>CAZAEO010000002.1:0-54088 GCA_964484285.1 uncultured Coxiellaceae bacterium
CTTAGATTCAGTGCAGTAGACCTTCGCAGCAGGTTACAACTGCCGAATTTAGGTTAAAGGAGCAAGAGCATGAGTGATTCTAGAGGGTTGAGTAATCAAG
This sequence comes from uncultured Coxiellaceae bacterium, assembly GCA_964484285.1. GTDB lineage: Bacteria > Pseudomonadota > Gammaproteobacteria > DSM-16500 > DSM-16500 > CAZUQP01. Next base: position 101 of record CAZAEO010000002.1, read on the forward strand.
AGAACCAAAAGGCCACAGAACAGCAACAGCTGCAAAAGCTTTTTGATCGGATGGCGGAGCAATTGGTTATATTGGTGAGCGAAATGCAAGTGGTACAACATAGGTTAGATGGTCTCATTGTAAGACAACAAGCGGAACAAAAAAATGCTTTTTCACAAAATATATTTTCAAGAAAGTTACCGCTTTCTTATTCTGCTGAAGAGGGTATCCCAGTCAATGAGCAGCATGCTGATGAGGGGGTGGTAGCTGATCAGCAAAGACCTGATCGTAATGAGCAAGGAATATTATCAGGTTGGTATCATAGTCCATTTCGTCAATCACTCTATTCTTCAACAAACAAGCAGCAACAGCATGATCAGCAGCACGTACTTAGACGAAAATAATTGCGTTTTCATGGGCATTACCCTAGGGCGACACAAGATCAACTACCCAAATAGGGTTTTTTCTTATGGGTCGAAGCGCTTGGCGCCGGAGAATGTTGTTGCTTATTGCTGAAAAGAGCTTGATTTTTTGCGAGGGGTAGGGGTCTTTTTTCTTCTTTTTTATTTGATGGAATCATCTGAGATAGTAACAAATTTTCCATGTTTTCGTCTTTTTTTGCGCGGGCGATTTCTAGAGCAGTAAAACCTTGATTATTGCGCGAACCAAGTTTTGCACCCTGTTGAATTAACAGGTTGGCAATATCAAGATTGCCAGCATTAACCGCATACATTAATGCAGTTGAGCCATCTGGACCAGTTTGATTGATATTAACGTTAGTTTCCTTCAATAAAAATTGTAAAATGCGTATATCATTTTCTTGAACCATAATTAATAATACGGGTGTGCCATCATCGCGAGGTTTATTGACATCAATATTCGGCATTAAATTTAATTGCTGCATGGTTGAAAGACTGGCTGCTTCTGCTGCAATGAAAAAAGGAGTTTGGCCATAATAATCCAGATAATTGATATCAATTTCTCCTTTTTTAATTAAATCAACAACAAAATCGAAATGATAATTTTCTACAGCTAAGTCATAAAGAAATGGAAGGAACGTTTTTCGTTGTTGCGCAGGAATGAGATCGAGAATCGTGTTCAATGCGAGTTCAGCATGTTCTTGAGATAAATTATTTAAATACGTTGTTAGAGTCAGGGTTTTTTGATCGCTTGTTTTAACATAGGAAAGCGAAAAATTGTTACCCGGGAGCAGATAAATGACATCTCCTGATTCTAAATGACATTCAGTTCGCACATGTTTATTTAAATAATCGCAATTAAATAATCGATGTAATAGTGTCAGCTTAAGACTTTCTCCGGCGGTTTTGACGAGAGCCCAGTTGTTTTTATCATCAAGAAGCATGATGTCACCGAGAGAGAAGCGCTCATCGCTGCCATATTGATTTAAATGGTCTTCCAATTTGCGAGTAAGGGTAGAATAAACGTTACCAGCTTGTTTTTCTTCGTCAGTTGCGGCTGTTTTAGTGGCTATGGTTGATTTTGTGACGACATGAGCTTGTTGTATTTTTTTGACGATGGTTTTTAAATCAAATTTCTCAGCAACATGTTCGAGAACGGAGTCGAGCGTTAAGGATTTTTCAAGATACTTAGCAAATTGAAGTGCTATTTCTCTCAACATGGGTCGATGTAAATTTTTAATATAAGCATCCCATGCGACATTTATTCCTAACGCATCTTGATATAGGTACAACACGTAATTGATGTAATGAATCTCAAGCTCTTCAGGGTGATGATATGTTTTTTTAAATTTCATTTGTAAGTGATTTGCGATGTCACTGGCAATATTGAATCGTGCAGTCATTAATACATCAACAGGATCAGTAGTGAATTGTAAATAGGCAGCTGCTAATATGCTTGACGCACCAGGGCCGCATATGGTTAATTCCTTTGAGTTTAATAAATTGTGCAGTACATTTTTACGTTGATTGATGGGAAGCGTATCATCCATTATTTTGATGGCGATGCGTTTTAATGCAATGATTCCATTTGTATAAAGTTCAATAAGTTTTTCATTTTCCTCAAGATTACTGCCCGAGTAGCGAGTAAAGCGCTCATAAAAATTATCCAGTTCTTCAATGTTCCAGTGTTCTTTTTTATTTTCGTTTGCCCACTGTGTGACTTGTTTTTTAATGTCATTAACAACTTGAGCTATTCCTTTGAGGAATTGTTTTTTCTTTTGCGTATCTTGCAGAAAGTCACCTAGTTTTGCGGGGTCAGAAGAGGGCAGCTCAAAATCAAGTTTAATTTCTTGTTCTTCCTTGGTCTCAGGACGATGAAAAAACTTTTCAGTAAAGACCGAGTCAAACATGACTTTCAAAAAATCTGTTTGTGAGTGCATATCACATACCTCATTTATTATTATAACATGACTAAAATTAACGAATAATCAATAAGCTGGCCAACAGGTGGCGCCAAATTCGCCGCGACCATTAGACACTTTAAGGGTGATTTTTTGAATGTGATGCAAGCGTAGAGTTGCTTCATCTTCAGTGAGTTGTTGTAAAAACCAGTATGATAATTCTTCGAGAGTGACATTACAAATGGGTAAAATGATGGTGTCTTGCTTTAAGAAGGGAATGGCTTGTTGTCCAAAGTATACAATCCATTTGTCTTCCGCATCTTCAATTCGCAAGTATTCAGATTGATTGGGTAAAATAAAATGGTAGTCTAGAGATTGACAGATTTTTTTGATTTTCTGCTCATAAAAACGGCAATCAAAAGCCATGCCGTTGTTCTTAATAAGGGTGTCAAAAGTGACATGAATCTGATAGTCATGACCATGCATGCTTTCTCGCTCTTCTCCTGAAAGTAACATAAAGTGCCCAGCTGAGAACTTCAGTTCTTCTTTATGTATTTCTACCATTGCAGAGCGCACAACCCTACCTCTTTGTCGAAAAGGCGAAATTATACCTGATAAATTTTTATCAAACTACAGGTTCCTGCGCCGATCGTGCAAGGAAAATCCCAATAAGGGAATATCCAGATTTTTATTAAAAGCGATGACTTTTATGATCTCACCCATCTGGGCGGGTGTCGTTAGTATTTTAATGTCTTGATTTCGCTGATATTTTTTTATAGATGACAGCTGTGCGGCGTGGTTGTCTAACTCTAATAAACCGAGAGCCAATAAAAAGGCGGCTTGAGTAGTAAATCCAGCTAAAGAAAGCCCAGCTAGCGTTGCACTTTCAGCGATGGAGGTAAAGTCTACATGGGCAGTGATGTCTTGTAATCCGGGGAAAATCAAAGGATTTGCATGTTTGTAATGTTGATAAAAACACATTAATGTGCCGTGATGACGTTCCGGATGGTAATATTCACGACGGCCATAGCCATAATCAATCAACAAGAGGGTGCCTTGGCGTAGTATTTCTGCGATGGATGTGATCCATGCAGATAACATAAGATTGATTTCAGATTGATACCCATTCGGTAAATCGAATTCCTGTAATTGCGTTTCAAGATGGGTTCTTGTTTCAGGAGAAAAAGGTTGTACGCACCAGGAGAAATGATCTTGTTGCCAGCTCACGCAACGTTCTTTAATAGTGTTATCCATACGTTGAAAACAATGTATTGGCATAGCATCCAGAACTTCATTGGCAAAGATAATTCCATTAATACTAAAGGTGGGCAGGGTGTCTAACCATTGAATGCGCGTTAACAAATGCGGGCATTCAGTGTTGAATAAGTGTAACTGTCGTGCGCGTAATTCAGCACTGACTTCTAAAATAAAATAATGCGTAGGCAAACTGCTTCGTTGTTCTAATTCCAATAATAAATCTTTCGCAAATAGGCCAGAACCTGCGCCAAATTCGATGATGTCACCACTGCCTATGGCGGTTAAAATTTGCTGACATTGTTTAGCAATGCATTTGGCAAATAACGGCGAGATTTCAGGGGCCGTGACGTAATCACCCTGCCTGCCAAACTTCTGCATACCGGCGCTGTAATACCCTAATCCAGGAGCATAGAGCGCAAGCTCCATGAAGCGTGCAAAAGATAAGTGACCTCCCGCAAGCATCATCTCTTCTCGGATGACCTTTGCGATTTTTTCGCTATGTTGCAAGGCTTTCGAGTGTGGTGTGGGTAAAGTTGTCATATAATTAGCTATATTAAAAAACACAAGAGTATAGCATGTTAAATACAATGAAAGTGGCTTTGATTACGGGTTCTGGACGACGAATTGGTGCTGAAATTGCTAGCAAGTTGCATGCGGCAGGTATTAATGTGGCATTACATTATCATCAGTCTCGCGTTGAAGCTGAAAGGTTATGTCATCAGTTTAACGAACAACGTCCCCATTCTGCCATTTTATTGCAAGCAGATTTGACAGATATATCTTGCTTAGAAGAACTGGTAAAACAAGCAGTGAACGTGTGGGGTCGTTTGGATGTTTTAATTAATAATGCGGCACGTTTTTATAAAACTAAAATAGGACAGGTCACAGAAAGCAGTTGGGATGATTTGTTGAATAGTAATCTTAAAGCGCCCTTCTTTTTATCGCAGGCAGCCGCAGATTATTTACGTATGCAGCAAGGATGTATCGTGAATATTGCTGATGTGCATGCTAAGCGGCCGATGCGTGATTATGGTGTTTATTCTATTTCAAAAGCAGGTTTGGTCATGTTAACCAAAATGCTTGCCAAAGAATTAGGGCCATCGGTGCGCGTGAATGCAGTATCGCCTGGAACAGTCATGCTGCCAGAAGGTGAAAATACATTAAGTGAGAGCGTTACGGAAAAAATTATCAATAGAATTGCGTTGCATCGCTATGGCACGCCGGTTGATATAGCCAAGGCGGTATTGTTTTTAGTGCAGGAAGCGGATTATATGACGGGTGAAATAATGGTAGTAGATGGTGGGCGCTCATTATCAATGTGAGGGTAATGGCGTCTCATAACAGGTGCAGCTATGCGTTTTTTACAGAACCCATTTATGATGGCGTACAAGGGAAGATTATATCCCAATTACTGGGATGTGATTGCTCTCTTATTTGCATTAGGGGTGATTTCGTTATTAGCGTGGAATGCGAAGCAAATGTCTTCGCCTTATCAACTAGGACAAGCTGTTACGATCTCGCTTGCTCCACGTTATTTGCCTGTTTATGCTTTGCATACTGTTTCGCGCATGTTGATTGCGCTTTGTTTTTCATTGTTGTTTACGTTTACTTTCGGCACGTGGGCTGCAAAAAATAAACGTGCTGGACGTATCATTATTCCTATTATCGATATTTGTCAGTCTATTCCTATTCTGGGGTTTTTATCTGTTGCGATTGTTGGTTTTATTGCTTTGTTTCCTGGTTCGCTGTTAGGGCCAGAATGTGCCGCAATTTTAGCGATTTTTACATCACAAGCTTGGAATATGGCGTTAGGTTTTTATCAAACAGTTCGTACTGTGCCGATTGAATTAAGAGAAGCAGCGAATATGTTTCATCTTTCCGCATGGCAGCGATTTTGGCGGATTGACGTACCTTATTCAATGCCGGGATTGTTGTGGAATATGATGATGTCCATGTCAGCCGGTTGGTTTTTTGTCGTGGCATCTGAAGCCGTATCCGTTTCCGATCAGCAGATTATGTTGCCAGGAATTGGTTCCTATATTGCATTAGCGATTCATCGTGCAAACATGACAGCAATTGGTTATGCAATCTTGACTATGCTTATCGTCATTTTAATCTATGATCAATTTTTATTTCGTCCGTTAGTCGCTTGGGCAGAAAAATTTAAAGCAGAACAAATCGCTGAAGAGCGTGAAGCACATTCCTGGTTGGTAGATTTACTGCATCGTACACGCATGCTGCGTTATTTAGGTATCAAGTTAAATCATTTATTTGACAATATCGTCAATTTTTCGTTGTTACGCTCTAAGCCAAGAGAACAGCATGACAAGTCCAGTGTCTATGAGCGTGTGTTCGATAAAATATGGAATATAGTATTATTCACGATGGTGTTAGGCATTGTTGTTTATTCGGTTTTATTTATTGTCCGACATATTCCATTAGCATCAGTTGGGTATATATTTTTTCTAGGTTTAATGACGACGATTAGAGTGTTCGTATTAATTATTGTTTGTTCACTTATTTGGGTTCCGGTAGGTGTCTGGATTGGGCAAAGACCACAGGTTGCCCAGATTGTGCAGCCTATCGTGCAATTTTTGGCGGCATTTCCGGTTAATTTATTATATCCCTTAGTCGTTATTTTAATTGTGACATATCATCTGAACGTCAATATTTGGGTGACGCCGTTAATGATGTTAGGAGTGCAATGGTATATTTTGTTTAATGTCATAGCAGGCGCCTCTGTGCTACCCAAAGATTTGCTACAGGTAACAGATAATTTAAGTGTGACAGGCATTTTGCGGTGGCGAAGATTGATTTTACCAGGTATTTTTCCTTATTACATGACAGGTGCCATTACTGCAGTGGGCGGCGCCTGGAATGCGAGCATTGCAGCTGAGGTGATTAGTTGGGGAAAAACCAAGCTGGTAGCAACCGGGTTGGGTGCCTACATTGCTGAGAGTACCCGTCGAGGGGATTTTATGCATATGGCGCTTGGCATTGCGATGATGTGTATTTTTGTATTATTTTTTAATCGGCTTCTATGGCGGCCGTTGTATGTGTTAGCAGAAACACGTTTTCAACTTGATTAGAGACTCTAAGGTTTGCTATGTCAGACATGAATATGCCATCCGTTACATCACCTATTCTTGAAGTAGTGAATGTGCAAAAAAATTTTAAAACGGGCGATAGTCAAGAATTACTTGTGTTACAAGATGTCAATTTTCGTATGCATGAAGGCGAAATTATTGCTGTTCTTGGCAAGTCAGGTTCAGGTAAATCAACCTTACTGCGCATCTTGGCGGGGCTCGTGTTTCCGAGTGCGGGTGCTGTCTATTATCGCGGTAAACGGGTGAATGGTCCCGTTCGCGGTATTTCGATGGTGTTTCAAAATTTTGCTTTATTACCTTGGTTAACAGTCTTGCAAAATGTTGAGCTAGGATTAGAGGCATTAGGCATTGATCGTGAAGAGCGATTGGGGCGTGCTTTAAAAGCGATTGATACGATCGGTTTAGATGGATTTGAATCTGCATTTCCCAAGGAATTATCAGGCGGCATGCGTCAACGTGTCGGATTTGCACGTGCATTGGTAGTGAATCCGGATATTCTCTTAATGGACGAGCCTTTTTCTGCGCTTGATGTTTTAACAGCAGATAACTTGAAAAGTGACTTGCTCGATTTATGGCAAACCAAAAAAACGGGTTTGCATGGCATTTTATTTGTGACACATAATATTGAAGAAGCAGCGTTGTTAGCTGATCGAATTATTATTTTTAATAGTAATCCTGGTTCCATTCGCGGAGAGCTAAAAGTAACTCTTCCTCATCCGCGCAGCGAACTGGATCCGCGTTTTCGTAATCAGATCGATCGTGTTTATACATTGATGACAACTCAACCACAAGCAGAGCAAGCAGGTGTAACAGAGGGCCATCCACCTATTGATCTAGGGTATCGCTTGCCAGATGCAGATGTTGCTGAAATTACAGGATTGCTCGAAACATTAAATGCCCCAGAAACCGGCGGCAAAATGGATTTGCCTGTAGTCGCGGAAACATTGATGTTAGATATTGATGAATTATTTCCACTCACTGAATTATTAGAAATATTGCATTTTGCTAAGGTATCCAAGGGTGATATCACTATTACAGATGCCGGCAAAGCATTCGCTGAATCAGATATTCAAGAGCGTAAAAAAATATTTTTACAACAGTTGAAAAAATATGTGCCGCTTGCACGTTACATTTACGACCAATTAAATCGCCATCCTCGTCATCGCGCATTAGAAGAAAATTTCTTGTCTTTGCTTGAAGATTATTTAACAGAAAAAGAAGCTGAAAGAGTGCTAAGTACGGTCATTGAATGGGGGCGTTATGCAGAACTGTTTGCGTACGATTATAATGCAGGTGTGTTGAGTTTGGAAAATCCTAATTAATTTTCGAAAATTATATTTATTAAATAGCAAGTTACGATGAATCAAGTTGTTTCTTAAGAAAGTAGACTGTTTTTTATAGTATAATCTTAAGAGCAAGTATCGAATAATAAACGCGAAATTAACGCGAAGCAAATTTTCCCTTTTCTCTGAATTAAGAGGAGTGAAGAAATGCAAAAAACGATTACTCGTAGCAATTTTCAGGAGGTGCTGGAAGAAATTAAACGTTCACAAGAAACTAAGTTTGATTTTTCTCGTACTGATTTTCAAAGCCTAGATAGAGATCATATAAAAGAAATTTTTATTACATTCGCTCAGCTTCCTTTTTCTGTTACGCTTATCTTGAATCACTGTACTTTTAATGAAAGTAGCCAACATTGGGAAGAGTTTATATTACGTATTCAATCAATCCAAACAATTCGATCTTTCGAATTTAATTCTGTTTTGTCTAATAAGGCATTGATTGAATTAGCGCAGAGTTTAAAAGAAAATCATTCAATAGAAATCATCATGATTGATGGCCCGCATGTCGCACCTGAAGAGGTACGCAAGTCGTTAACAGATCATCCTGCAATATGTATTCTCAACGGGATACCGCTAACGGAAAAAGCATTTTTTGATCGACCAAACGCCCAACAACAAGATCCTAACTGGCAAGAAGAACCCATGTTATTTCAAAAATCTGCAAAACGGTAGAGTCAGCACGAACTCCGTAACATCCAAGCTGTTTTTTGGTGAATCTCGCTACGTGTAATGAGTAAATCTAGGGTTGCTTCATCACTGGCAGCTGTTGCTATAGGCATTAATGATTCGATGTGTTTAATGACGGTTTCATGATCTTGTAATAATTTTTTTACCATGTCTTGTGCTGTGGGAATTCCCGTTTCTTCTTTAATAGAAGTGAGTTTCAAAAAATCTGTAAAAGAACCGGGTGCATGTGCGCCGAGCGCGCGAATGCGTTCTGCAATTTCGTCAACGGCCCCGGCTAGTTCAGTATATTCTTCTTCAAACATCCCATGTAATGAATGAAAGTGCGGACCTGTGACATTCCAATGAAAATTTTGGGTTTTAAGATATAAGGTGTAGGTATCAGCTAACAGCTTAGTTAATCCTTCGCTCATTTGTGTTGTGTGGGTTTTCATGATTTTTAGTCTCCCTATAAAATTATAGTATCACTTTGCTTATCCATAACTGAGGTTATTATAACATTATTTGGTTTATGAGTAGTCTTAGAATGACTAAATCATCGACAAGATAATATCCCATTCTGTCTGCGTAACAGGCGTGATCGAGAGGCGATTGCCTTTTCGCGTCACTTGCATTTCTTGTAGCAAAGGATGGTTTTTTAATTCTTGCAGTGTAATGATGCGTTTAAATTTTTTAACAAAGCGCACATCTACCATAAACCAGCGTGGATGTTCACGTGATGAAGTCGGATCATAATAGGGTGATTCTGGATCGAATGCAGTAAAATCAGGATAACCTGATTTTACAATTTCTATGATGCCTGCAATGCCGGGCGATTCGCAATTAGAGTGATAGAAAAAAGCGTTGTCTCCTTGTTTAATTTGATCGCGCAACATATTGCGTGCTTGATAGTTACGTACACCGTCCCAGTGTTCAGTTTGCTTGGGACGGCTTGCTAGGGTATCAATGCTGAATGTTTCGGGTTCGGACTTGAATAACCAGTAGTGCATTAAAATATTATCGCTTCATTGAATCAAAGAAATCTTCATTGGTTTTAGTCGCTTTTAAGCGATCAATGATAAATTCAATTGCGGCCAGTTCGTCCATTGGTTGCAGTAATTTGCGCAAAATCCACATTTTTTGCATTTCATCAGGTTTGGTAAGTAATTCTTCACGACGTGTGCCTGACTTGTTGATATTAATCGAAGGATAAATACGGCGTTCAGAAATGCGGCGATCAAGATGAATTTCCATATTACCGGTGCCTTTAAATTCTTCGTAAATCACATCATCCATTTTAGAGCCGGTTTCAACTAAAGCGGTTGCAATAATGGTTAAGCTGCCGCCTTCTTCAATGTTACGTGCTGCACCAAAGAAACGTTTTGGACGTTGCAGCGCATTTGCATCAACACCACCCGTCAAGACTTTGCCTGAAGCAGGTACGACAGTATTGTACGCGCGTGCCAAACGAGTGATAGAGTCAAGCAAGATAACAACATCGCGTTTATGTTCAACAAGCCGTTTCGCTTTTTCGATGACCATTTCAGCGACTTGTACATGACGGTTAGCAGGTTCATCAAATGTGCTGGCAATGACTTCGCCGCGTACCGATCGAGTCATTTCAGTGACTTCTTCCGGGCGCTCATCAATTAATAACACCATCAAATAGCATTCAGGATGGTTCTGGGCGATAGAATGCGCGATGTTTTGCAACATCATTGTCTTACCCGCTTTAGGCGGAGATACGATTAATCCGCGTTGACCTTTACCAATGGGTGACGCGAGATCAATAATGCGTGCAGTAATATCTTCGGTACTACCATTACCACATTCCATTTTGAGGCGTTCATTGGCAAACAACGGCGTGAGATTTTCAAATAACACTTTGCTTTTTGCGTTTTCAGGCGCATCAAAGTTAATGTGGTCTACTTTGAGAAGAGCAAAGTAGCGTTCGCCTTCTTTCGGTGGGCGAATTTTCCCAGAAATCGTATCGCCAGTGCGCAAGTTGAAGCGTCGAATTTGGCTGGGGGATACGTAAATATCATCGGGCCCAGCAAGATAAGAACCTTCTGCGGAGCGTAAAAAACCAAAACCATCCTGAAGAATTTCCAGGACACCATCGCCGTAAATGTCTTCTCCTCGCTTGGCGTGAGCTTTTAAAATTGCAAAGATAATATCTTGTTTGCGCGATCTGGCCATGTTTTCAAGGCCATATTCTTCAGAAAGTTGAATGAGTTCTGCTGCGCTTTTTTTCTTAAGTTCGGTTAGGTTCATAATAATGTTTTGCCCATTTAGAATGTTAGATAATGATTGGTTGGTTTGCTGTAGAGACAATAAGCTTGAGTTATTAGTCTTAGCGGCCAGTTAACTGGTGCGTCGATTTGTATTACAGAACCCAGGGTCATTGTTTAATTACAGCAGTGGTTTTTTTAATCGATAGGCTCTAAAACGAGGTTATCTACGCACTAAAAATAACATTAATTTAAGCGAATATCTAGTCCCCTGACAGCATGATGCCCAAAGATTTTTACTTCTTTAGCATCATGGCAAGCTCTTATACGTGACTGTCAATAAAGTTCATTAAGTCGCTTTTCGAAAGTAAGCCAACCTGGGTTGCTTGGACTTGGCCTTCTTTAAAAAGGATCAGGGTAGGGATCCCACGTACGCCAAATTTAGGCGGGGTTGCAGGGTTATGATCAACATCTAATTTGGCGATTTTGATTTTCCCTTGATATTTTTGTGCAATATCATCCAGGATAGGTGCAATGGCTTTACAAGGGCCGCACCATTGCGCCCAAAAATCGACGAGTACAGGCGTTTTTGAATCAATGACTTCATTCTCAAATGTATTATCAGTCACTTGGACAATGTTATTATTCATATGTTTGACCTTCTTTTCTAAGATCAATATAGCATAACAGGTGTGTTAGCAAGATTCCAACTCTTGTAATGCAGGCATATATCCTATTTTACCTGCCATGCGCTTGATAAAAGATCGTTTTGCAGTAGAACACATATCAAATCCTAATAGACCTATTTGTTGCGCGGTATGCGCAATGGAAAAATCCAAAGAAAATAATCGAGTTAGGTAATGAGATAAATTTATATTGATCTTTTGTTGTGTCAGAAAATCAGGTAACCCTGTCAGTGATACTGAGCCGGCGGATTGTTTACCAAGATGCTCTGCTACAATTGCAACTTCATACAATGCTAAATTGAATCCTGTTGCCGCAATAGGATGAATAGTATGTGCGGCATTACCTAATAGAATGACATTTTGTTTAATATGTTTTTTTGCAATCACTCGTGTGAGAGGATAAACGAAACGTTGTTTAACACCTTGCAATCTTCCGAGTCGATAACCAAATTGTTTTTGCAACTGATGTAAAAAATCTGTATCTGAAAGTTGTAATAATTCGGTAATCGTATTTTCATGATCTGACCAAATCGTGGCGGCTTGTTTTCCCGGAAGAGGAAGCATTGCAATCACACCAGTTGAACAAAATCGTTCATAGGCAATGTGTTGATGATCGCGCTGTAATTCAGTGATAGTGACTATCGCTTTTTGCTGATAGTCGATAGTTTCGGTTGGGATGTTTAACAGGCTGCGTACACTGGAATGGGTGCCATCTGCGCCTACAACAACAGTTGTTTCGATGGTTTGCTGGATGGATGCAGATTCTATTGTCAGAGTGGTGTGTGATGGATTTTGTATCAGTTGTGTGAGCTTTGCAGGACGAAATAAATGGATGTTTTGTAATGTAGCTAATGTTGTGTAAAGCGCTGTATTAATTTCTTTTGCAGGTACAACATATCCTAACGCATCTATACCCGCTTCATTGGCGGTTAAACAGGCCGTGCCAAAATGCCCACGATGTGAAACATGTATTTTTTGAATGCGAGCGGCATGTTCAGCAAGTTGCGGCCAGAGTCCTAGATTTTTAAATAACACACAACTACTATGATTTAATGCAATCAGTCGATGATCTGTAGTATGTGTCATCGCAACATCGACAAGCGCAATCCGTAATGGAGTGTTTTGCAAAGCGCAAGCAAGTGTTGCGCCAACCATCCCACCGCCTACGATTACAATATCAAATGGCATCATGATTTTTTCATTAGAGTTTCGATATCTTGAATCGTTTTGGGTGCTTTATGACTCAACACATCAGGCCCGTCTTGGGTAACAAGTACATCATCTTCGATGCGCACGCCAATATTATGCCAGTGTTTTGGCACACCCGGCGTATCAGCAGAAATATAAATGCCCGGTTCAATGGTTCTTACCATACCTGCTTCCAGTTTGCGCCAGTGATCGCCAACTTTATAACGACCGGCATCATGCGTATCTAACCCTAGCCAATGACCTGAGCGATGCATGTAGAAAGGAAAATAAGCGCCTTTCTCAATTAAGTCATCTATTCTTCCTTTTAATAAACCAATATCGATTAATCCTTGTGTAATGATTTTGATAGTGATGTCTTCAATATGTTGCCATGTTGTATTAGGTCGTACCGCTTTAATTCCTGCAGTTTGCGCGGCTAATACAATTTCGTAAATAGCACGTTGTTCCGCAGTAAAGTGTCCATTCGCAGGAAAAGTGCGCGTGACATCAGAGGCGTAATTTTCATATTCGCAACCTGCATCAATTAATACTAAATCACTTTCCTGGATTATTTTATTGTTGCTGATGTAATGCAAAATACAGGTATTTTTACCACTGCCAACAATAGGTGTGTAGGCGTGATAACGCGCGCCTTGCTGCTGAAATGCGTAGGTTATTTCTGCTTCTAGCTGAAATTCATTCATGCCGGGTTGACAAAATTGCATTGCGCGAATATGTCCATTTGCGGTCATTTCAGCTGCTGTTCGCATCAATTTAATTTCTGCAGCGCTTTTAATTAAGCGCATTTCGTGCAGGGTCGGTGTGATATCAATGAATGCAAGTGGTGATTGCACACCGCTACGAATTTTTCCGTGTAACGTGTTGACTGCATTTAAAACGAGATCATCAAATGATCGATTTATTCCAAGCGGATAATGGATTTCTTGATGTCCTTCCAACAGTTCGGGGAGTTTTTTTTGTAGATCGTCGATCGGAAATGCTTGATCAGCGCCATATATTTCACAGGCGCCTTCCTGTCCTGCGCGATAACCATCCCAAATTTCTTTTTCGCGATCTCGTACACGATTAAATAAAATAAATTCACCATCACGCCGTTTAGGGGCAAGAACCAGTACAGCATCAGGTTCATTAAAACCGGTGAGATAGTAAAAATCGCTATTTTGGCGATAAGGATATTCATGATAATGATTACGAATTGCAGCAGGTGCTGCTGTTAAAATGACAATGCCACTAGGACCTATTTTTTGCATCAGTTGTTTTCGGCGGCGGGCAAATTCAGGTCTGTTTTGCATAGTCATCTCCATTAATGCGTATTACGTTGAGGCTTAGGCTCTGTAAAAGAATAACTTCCCCTTTTAACAGTCATCTTACTATCATCTGAATGCGATCTTCATTCGAAAAAACTCGAAATACTTCGAGTATTCCTGCGTTTTTTCTCAATCAGATCACATTCATCTGATAGCAATCTGCTCTGCTAAAAGTGGAAGTTATTCTTTTACAGAGCCTTAGGTGTTTTAAGCTCTTGGAAAATCATCAGTGCACCCAGCCTCACGTATTCAACGAGTTCAAAATAAGCTGTTTCATCTTCCTCATTATCAGCAATGTCACCATAGCTGACTTGTGCTATTTCGATTAAATTGTTGAGTGTTTCAGTGAATTCGTTGTCTTCAGGGCGTTGGATGGGGATCTTAGATTGTTCTAATCCCGTCAAAAAACCTTGGCACCATAAACCCAGCGCTTCAGTGCGAATGTTAATATCTTCTTCGTCATCGGGCAATATCAAGCTAAACTCAAAAGAAAAATCACTCATTTGGTGATAACTGACTTCATAAATCTGTTGTAATAATTCATAGCACGCATTATTTTTATTTTTTCCCAAAAGAGTTTTTTTCCATGGAGTCTTGTTTGCGCCTGATGGAGCGCAGAGATAACCACATAATAATCCATGTGCTTCCGATGGCGTAAAATTTATCTTTGCTTGGGTTAATGTATTAACAAGTTCACTATAGCTGGGTAATGCTGGAAGTAGATGATTCATGCTGTTATACATTCCTGGTCTTGTTTTTTGCATCAGACAAGGCAATCTGTGGCATATCGCCGACCGTAAAAATTTTCATGGAATTTGTTTTGCCGTGCACACCGATTAAATCACCTTTGGTAATGATGACTAAATCTCCTTTTTTTAAGATGCCGCGGTGTTGTAATGTTTCGACTGCAGCTTGATTAATGATTCGGCGATCAATATGCGTGGCATCAAAAGGGACGGGATAAACGCCGCGATACATTGCCATGCGTCGTTGTGTTGCTGCATGACGGCTTAAACCATAAATAGGAATGCTTGATTTGATGCGTGACATCCAAAGGGAAGTCGTGCCTGATTCAGTTAATGTAATAATTGCTTTGATATCTAAATGATTTGCAGTGTACATGGTTGCCATAGCGATGGCTTCATCCACATATTGAAAATGGACTTCAAGGCGATGACGTGAAATTGTAGCAGCAGGATTTTTTTCTGCGGAAAGACAGATTCGATCCATGGCAGCAACCGCTTTATCTGGGTATTTTCCTATGGCTGTCTCTTGTGAAAGCATGACCGCATCTGTGCCGTCAAGTACCGCATTTGCTACATCCGATACTTCGGCACGTGTTGGAATGGTATTGTACGTCATGGTCTCAAGCATTTGTGTTGCGGTGATGACAGGTTTGTTCAGTGTGCGTGCCATCTGAATAATATGTTTTTGTACACCCGGTAATTCCGCATCGCCTAATTCGACACCCAAATCGCCGCGTGCAACCATGACTCCATCTGCGATCTGAATAATTTCTTCGATGTTTGTCACTGCTTCTGCGCGCTCGATTTTAGCGATAATACCAGCAGAACCCCCGGCTGCTTTGAGCAGTGTGCGTGCTTCTTTAATGTCATCCGCGTTACGAGGGAAGGATACCGCAATATAATCTGCTTCTAGACGGACTGCTTCAATCAAATCCACGCGATCTTTGTCGGTTAATGCTTCGGCAGATAGACCACCGCCTAAGCGATTAATGCCTTTATTGTTAGATAGCTCGCCTTCCACCAGCACCGTACAATAAATTCGATGCATATCGATTTTTTCAACACGCATCACAATTCGGCCATCGTCAAGCAATAACGTATCACCTGGATGAACATCGTTCGGCAAGTTTTTATAATCTAGACTAACGGCTTGCTCTGTTCCCTCGTCGCTAGCCAGTTCGGTATCTAGAATAAAGGTTTGGCCTTCTTTTAGTTGGATTTTTTTGTTTTTGAAGCGAGCTATTCGAATTTTGGGTCCTTGTAAATCAACTAAAATAGCGACTATTTTGTTTTGTGCAGCAGCTAATTTGCGTGCCATAGCAATACGTTGTTTGTGCGTTTCATATGTGCCGTGAGAAAAATTAGCGCGAAAAACATCTGCGCCAGCCATGATGACTCGTTTTAATATTTCCTCGTTATCCAGCGATGGGCCGAGAGTGACGATGATTTTTGTGCGACGCAAATGAGACCTCTCATTATTTGATTGTGTTCCTCCCTTTGCAAAAGGGGAAATTAGATTCTATGTTACTTTTTCGTCTTTTCTTGATCGTTCTTCTAAGGCGGTAATGGCAGGTAATGGCTTTCCTTCCAGGAATGATAAGAATGCACCGCCGCCTGTGGATATATAATCTATGTTATTAGCAATATGATAGGCTTCAATGGCAGCTAGTGTATCACCACCGCCTGCTACCGAAAACCCGGAATTTTCAGCAATGGCTTTGGCGATTTCCTGTGTGCCCTTGGAAAATTGTTCGATTTCAAAAGCGCCCACAGGCCCATTCCATAGAATAGTTTTAGCTTTTTTAATGATGCTAATTAAGCGTTTAAGCGTATCTGGGCCAACATCATAAATTTTTTCATTATCATCTACTTGTGATACGAGGCGCACGGAACTTTCCGATTCTTCAGACAGTTTTTCTCCAACAATGACATCGGTAGGGATGCAAATTTCTGCACCGCGATTTTTTGCAGATAAAACGAGACGTTCTGCTTCATCAATGAGATCAGGTTCGTACAGTGATTTTCCCACCATGTAACCTTCGGCAGCGATAAACGTATTAGCAATGCCGCCGCCCACAATCAAATAATCGACTTTTTGTACTAATGCATCTAATAATTTAAGTTTGGTAGATACTTTTGAGCCGCCTACAATTGCAACGACAGGTTTTTTAGGTTTTTCCATGACAGCAGTTAATGCTTCTAGTTCCTTAATAAGTAATGGTCCTGCGCAAGCAAGTGGCGCATATTGAATGATGCCGCAGGTAGAAGCTTCGCTGCGATGTGCGGTTGCAAATGCATCCATCACGAATATATCACACAGTTTTGCCATTTTTTGGGCCAACTCAGAGCCATTATTCGCTTCACCTGAATTTAAGCGGACATTTTCTAGGAGTACAATTTCTTTGCCGCTCATTGAAAAACCGGTTATCCAATGTTTAATGAGAGGAACATCTTTTTTCAGTAATTGAGACAAGAGTGTCGCGACAGGCGCAAGTGAAAATTGTTCATCTTGCGAACCTTCATCAGGTCTACCTAAATGTGACATAATCATGACTTGGGCGCCGGCTTTTAGTGCGAGCTTAATGGTGGGAAGGGCTGCGCGAATGCGAATGTCACTCGTGATAACACCGTTTTTTATGGGTACATTCAGGTCTTCACGGATGAGAACACGCTTGCCCTTTAATTTTAGATCAGACATTTTGACTATTTGCATTTACAATGCTCCTGACATTGGACTGATGTGAATTTATTGCATAACGTAGAGAAACACAAGAGGTTGAATAAATGCGGTTAGATCATTTACGCGAATTTCTAAAATTAGAATCAACCAGTGGTATTATCTTGTTAATTGCAGCATGTATTGCTCTTATTCTGGATAACTCTCGGTTCGCTTATTTTTATGAAACTATCTTGCATGTACCCATTACGTTTCACTTCATTCATTGGCGATTTGAAAAACCTATACTTTTTTGGATCAATGATGGACTCATGACGCTTTTTTTTCTGGTCGTTGGCTTAGAGCTTAAACGAGAATTGTTGGCGGGGGAATTGGCTTCTTTTAGCCGAGCGGCCTTACCGGGTGTTGCTGCATTAGGCGGCATGTTGGTTCCCGCAGTCATTTATATAGCAGTCAATTATTATCATCCTGCCGCATTAAAGGGTTGGGCAGTGCCAGTTGCAACCGATATTGTCTTTGCATTAGGTGTGCTAACGTTATTTGGTAAACGGGTACCGTTAGGCTTGAAATTATTTTTAATGGCATTAGCTATTTTTGATGATGTGGGCGCCATTATTATTATTGCCTTATTTTATATCCGCTCTTTATCTTATGTGGCTTTATTACTGGGTGTGCTGGCGCTAATAGTTTTGTGGTTATTAAATCGCAAAGGAGTTGAGCGACTCTTTCCTTATTTATTAATCGGCTTTTTATTATGGGGAATTGTTCTGAAGTCAGGCGTGCATGCAACTGTTGCAGGGGTGTTACTTGCTTTTTTTATCCCGGTGTCTGGTCCATTGCAACGATTGGAAAGTAACTTGCACCCATGGGTTGCTTATTTAGTCACGCCATTATTTGTGTTTGCCAATTCGGGATTATCATTTCAGGGCATCACATTGTTTCACCTGCTAGATGATACGACCTTAGGGATTATTTTGGGTCTTTTTCTAGGAAAACAACTGGGCGTATTTAGTTTTGCATTCTCTATGATTAAATTAGGATGGGCAAAGCTGCCCGAACAATCATCATGGCTCGAGATGTACGGAGTAGCGCTTTTGTGCGGTATTGGTTTTACTATGAGTTTATTTCTTGGTACGCTTGCATTCGAAGCAGATAATCCTGTTTATTTAGTAGAAGTACGCTTAGGTGTGTTGGTTGGGTCGCTATTATCAGGAGTGATAGGGGCGATGGTTTTATTCACTGCTTTTAGGAGCAAAAAGAAAAAGAGGATGCAGGCTTGAAGCAAGAAGATAGTTTATCAATAGGTACACGGCAACATCGTATAGCAGGCTGGTTAGTGCACGCTTTTACAGCGAGCGGTGCTTATATTGGTTTGCTCGCATTGTTAGCCATTTATGAAGGGAAGTTGCTGATCGCATTTTGGTTAATGGGTACCGCTATTTTGATTGATGCGGTAGATGGTTTATTCGCGCGCATCATTAAAATTAAAATTGCTGTACCGCAAATTGATGGCGCTTTGTTAGATAATATTGTTGATTTTTTTACTTATGTTATGGTGCCAGCATTCTTTTTGTTGGTGGTTCCGCTTGTTCCAAAGGAATGGCGTTTTCTTTGCATTATTGCGATGACTTTTTCTTCTGCGTATCAATTTACTCAAGTGGATGCAAAGACAAAAGATCATTTTTTTAAAGGATTTCCAAGTTATTGGAATATTGCTATGTTTTATTTGTTTTTCTGGCAGATGAATCCTTGGACAAATTTGATGATTACCTTATTGTTGGCAGCATTAAGTTTTGTACCGATTAAATATGTGTATCCTTCACGGCTGGATTATTTAACCCATAGTCCTATTTTACGGCTTGCTATGTTGCTTGCGACGTTGGTTTGGGGCGTTGCCACGGCAGGATTGTTATGGGTTTATCCCAAAACCAACATCATTCTTGTTTCTTTGTCGATGGGATATCTGATTTTGTACTTGGGTATCAGCTTGTATCGTACCTGGGTGCCTTTAGAATAATGATGAGAATATTAGTCACCGGCGGAGCAGGCTTTATCGGTTCACATACTGTTGATTTGTTATTAGAAAACGGTATGGAAGTCACGGTATTTGATAATCTTGTCTCAGGCAGCTTGGCTTATCTTGATCTTGCTCATCCGCGCCTCACGTTTGTGAAAGGGGATATTCTCAATTACCCAGCATTACATGTGGAAATACAGCATTGTGATGCAGTGTTACACTTAGCAGCTTTACCTTCCGTACAGAAATCAATAGACGATCCTATTTTCTCATTGCGGGTCAATACCCAAGGGTTAGTGCATGTGTTGCAAGCTATTCGTGAGGCAAAACATCCCATTCGATTAGTGTATGCCTCAAGTGCTGCTGTCTATGGTGGTACAGCAGCTTTGCCTTGTTGTGATGAGGCAGAGCTGTTCTCTTATCAAGTATTGTCTCCTTATGCGTTAGAAAAAGCGAATAACGAACGTTATGCTGATTTGTTCGCGCGTTCATTTGGCCTATCCTGTTTAGGGTTGCGTTATTTTAATGTTTATGGTCCACGCCAAGATCCTTATTCGCCTTATTCAGGGGTTATCTCTAAATTTGTGCAACTTTATCAGGAAGATAAAACGATTACGGTGTTCGGTGACGGGGAACAGTCCCGCGATTTTATTTTTGTGAAAGATGTAGCTCGTGCCAATTTGCTTGCGTTGCAAGGGAATTATAACGGTATTTTAAATATTGCAACGGGTATTCCTGAAACATTACACAATCTTGTGCGTTATATTGAACAAAATGGGCAGAAAGCAGCTCAAATACGCTTTGAATCAGCACGTCTGGGCGATATTCCACAGTCTTATGCCAAAACGGCCAAAGCAGTATCTTGTTTGAATTTTTGTTATACTACGCCCCTGCAAGCTGGGATTCGTTTACTGCTTAACTATTAGAACATGACAAGGTACAATTAACCCCTTTTTTGAGGGATAGAGATCCATGCAAAAAGCATCGAAAGAACAAGCCTGCACAGAAAGGCGTTACACAGTGACTCACGCTGATTTGCCGCTTTCTTGTCCGACCAAGGCCATGCGGCTTTGGGATGCTCATCCGCGTGTTTATTTGCCTATTGAAGAAGCAGGTCATGTTATATGCCCTTATTGTGGGGCGGAGTTTGTGTTAAAAGATGAAGAATAACAATAAAATTCTGATTGTTGGCCCTGCATGGGTTGGCGATATGGTGATGGCGCAATGCCTGTTTAACGTATTAAAACAGCAAGATCCTGATGTGATCATTGATGTGCTGGCGCCCGGCTGGAGTTTGCCGTTATTAGCTCGTATGCCAGAAGTTGCAGATGCGATTATCATGCCGATCGGGCATGGAAAGTTGGCGCTGAGCGAACGTCGTCGTCTTGGCAAGACATTGCGGCTAAGACATTATCAACAAGCGATTGTTTTGCCTAATTCCTTTAAATCCGCATTGATCCCTTGGTGGGCAAAGATTCCTTTACGCACAGGTTGGCGCGGAGAAATGCGTTATGGCGTATTGAATGATGTGCGCAAGCTTGATAAATCGCGTTATCCATTGATGATCGAACAATTCATGGCGCTAGGGCTTCCGCCCGATGCAGCCTTACCTCATGATTATCCGTTGCCTAAATTAGAAATCTCAGCACAGACGCGAGAGCAAGCGCTTGCTACGTATCACTTAACTGATACGGATACATCTATTTTGGCATTATGTCCTGGAGCTGAGTTTGGCCCAGCAAAGCGTTGGCCAGAGGAACATTATGCAGCAATTGCCAATGCTAAATTAAATGCGGGTTGGCAAGTTTGGTTGTTTGGTTCACCCAAGGATCAAGTCGTTGCTGCACGTATTATGGAATTAACTGAACAGCGTTGCATTAATTTGACTGGCAAAACACGTTTAGAAGAAGCGGTAGATTTGCTGTCTCTTGCTACGGTCGTTGTCAGTAATGATTCTGGATTGATGCATATCACGGCTGCGCTGCAAAAACCACTTATTGCAGTCTATGGACCTACCAGTGCATCCTTTACACCGCCGCTGCATAAGCAAGCTAAGGTATTAAGTTTATCGCTTTCCTGCCAACCTTGTTTTCAGCGTACTTGTCCGTTAGAACATCAACGTTGTATGCAAGCGTTGCAGCCAGAAAAAGTAGTAAATGCTATGGCGGAATGGGTACATTAATGCGTGTTTTAATTGTTAAAATGTCTTCCATGGGCGATATCATTCATACCTTACCTGCGCTGACAGATGCCGGGCGAGCAATTCCCTCTATTCGTTTTGATTGGGTAGTCGAAGAAAATTTTGCAGAAATTCCGCATTGGCATCCCTTAGTGGATAAGGTGATTCCGGTGGCGATTCGGCGTTGGCGCAAAAAATGGATGTCTTCACAAACACGCCAAGAATGGCGTCAATTTCGTAAAACATTATGTACTACATCGTATGATGTAGTGATTGATGCGCAAGGATTAATAAAAAGTGCCTGGATTGCACGGATTGCTAAAGGCCCTTGTTGTGGGCCCAATTTGCGTTCAGCACGGGAATTTTTGGCAGCGCTATTTTATCAGCGTCGCTATCCCGTTGTCTGGGAGCAGCATGCCATCATGCGAGTGCGAAGTTTATTGAGTCAAGCACTCTGCTATCCTTTACCTCAGTCTGTAGCGGAATATGGAGTGGATCGACGACGATTTCTGGATGGCAAACCGTTACCTCCTTATTTAGTCTTCCTGCATGGCACTACGTGGACAACAAAACATTGGCCTGAAGAATACTGGATTCAATTAGCGAAATTAGCAAATGCAAATGGTTTTATAGTCAAGTTGCCGTGGGGCAATGCAGCAGAACAAGCGCGTGCAGAACGAATCGCGGCCAATTGCCAATCTGCTGAAATATTACCACGATTAAATTTGCGAGGCGTTGCTGAAGTGATTGCGGGTGCAAAAGCGATTGTTGCGGTGGATACTGGATTAGGTCATTTAGCTGCAGCATTGGATGTGCCTACTGTTTCGTTATACGGACCTACTAATCCTATTTTAACGGGTGCATTAGGTAAATCGCAGGTTCACTTAACCGCAAAATTTCCTTGCGCACCGTGTTTAAGCCGTGCGTGTACTTATTATCAAAATCCTTCGGATCATTTAAAACCGCCATCATCTTTGTATGAGTATGATCTAAAACCGCCTTGTTTTGCAGCGCTTACTCCCCGGGATGTTTGGGCTTCTCTTGCAATGTTATTTTGATTTTGCCAGGTTTCTTCGCCTTTGAAGCGCGGACGTTCTGCGTAATAGGAGCGTTCTTTTTGTATGGGGGCGGTTCTATAAGATGTGCTTTCACTAAATCCGCGGCTGATGGTGGTGGGGGCTTCGGGCAATAAATCGCCTTTAAATGCATTATCAACATTGTAAGTGGATTTTTGTCGTAAGGGCGGTTCTTGTAAGCCACCAATATTCGCAAAGACTTTTTGATGTTTAGTGAGTTGAAGCTGGTATTTGGACGGAAAGGCGGTAATTTGGATACGGCTGTTTGCGCGAATGCCTGATGCTTTGATGTTGTTTGCAATTGGAAAGTAATCGCCATAACCTACATAAATCAATTTACGTAAAGGTTTTTCATAATTTGTTGTTTTTAATGAATTGATACCATTAGCCCACAAAAATGCGGCAACTCGTTGCGCGCGCGCTTCAGATAATGCAAGTTCAAATTTTCGGGTACCAAAACCGCTCGTATTGCTGGATACTATGATGTTATTTTCCGGATAATATTGCAGTACTGCGACTGCGCTTTGCAGTATGGGTTTGGCTTCAGGCAGCAGTTCAGCAGAATTATCTTCGAAGATTTTATCTGTTGGAATTTCAATCGTAACGTAATCGCCTAATGTATAGACTTGACCCCCGACTTGATTGACTCCACCCGCAGCAAAGTTAAGTGTGCTTACATAATAACCTACTGTTGCGCCGCCTAAGCCAGCGAGTGCAATGATTGAACGGGGTGCGCCAAGGATTGCAGCGCTGCCTGCACCAATTACGCCACCTGTGACAGTTGCAGTAGGGCTACCTGTTAATTTGTTTTCAGTTGTAAATGGATTGAATGAACAGCTTGCTAACGATAGCAAAACAATAAAAAACAACAAAAGTGCAAAACAAGCTCGAACAGTCATGCATAACATCCTTTAATGCGCATTCTAATGAGTCAATTGCTGCGATTAGCACTGATACGATGTTACGATAATAGAAAAAGTATAGCAATGTCGATATACTTTCTAGCATGGCACGCAAAATTAACGGGACTTATGTGTGATGAATCAACAATTGGAACCGCGTCCTTATACGGCATGGCAGCTTCTTAAAGTGTATTGGGGTTCTGAGCAACGTCTCAGTGCTTACGCGTTTCTGGGTTCTGTGTTAGTGATGTCAATGATTCTCGTTGGCTTAGACGTGATTTTTACCAATTGGTACAATTATTTTTACAATGCCTTGCAAGATTATGATAAACGCAGCGCGCTTGATTTAATGGTGGTTTTTGTTTTTTTAGCTGCAATTTATATTGTGCTCGCTGTTTATCGTTATTATTTACAGAGTTTTCTTGGGCTTCGCTGGCGACGTTGGTTGACCGGGCAATTTTTAAAGCGTTGGCTGGAAAAAAGAAGTTATTATTATTTAGAAGATTTTAATGATACGACAGATAACCCCGATCAACGTATTCAAGAAGACATTAATAGTCTAGTAAATATTTCTTTGTCTTTATTAGTGGGTATACTCAGTTCAATCGTGACGATTTTTGCATTTATTTATATTCTGTGGACGTTGTCGGGCACAATTAATATTTCGTTGGGGCATTATGGCGTAATGCACATACCCGGTTATTTGGTTTGGGTTGCTGTGATTTATGCCATCATTGGAACCTGGTTGACGTTTAAAATAGGCCGCCCGCTTGTGATGCTTAATTTCGAACAACAACGGCGTGAAGCGAATTTTCGTTTTGCTGCAATTGATTTGCGCTCTCATGCTGAACATGTTGCTTTGTATCGTGGCGAAGAACATCAAAAAACCATCTTGCAGAAAATTTTTAGTGGTGTATTAGAGAATTGGTATGCCATTATTTTACGACAGAAATTATTATTGTGGTTTACTGCGGGATATAATCAAATTTCAGTTATATTGCCATTAGTCGTCGCTTTACCAAATTATTTTAAAAAAGTATTTAAGTTAGGTGGATTAATTCAAACCCTTGCTGCATTTGCGCGCATTCAAGATGCACTGTCTTTTATTGTTAATTCGTATACCACCATTGCGGAGTGGCAAGCGGTCATGCGACGTTTGTTAACATTCTTAAATCGTGTTTACGAAGTAGAACAGGAAGCGAAGGATAAAAATAATTTTAATTATACGCATGTTCCGCAAAATAAAATTAGCGTAAAAGATGTGACTATTTTCACGCCTAATGGGGAAAAACTTTTAGAAAATATTACTCAAGAATTTGTGCAGGGTAAGCATTACTGGATTAAAGGAGATTCAGGAATTGGTAAAAGTACGTTTGTGCGTGCGATTGCGGGAATATGGCCATATGGTTCCGGAAGTTTTTCTTTGCCTGAAAACAAAAGCATCATGTATGTTCCGCAGCGATCTTACATGCCGTTAGGTACATTGCAAGAAGCGCTATTATTTCCAGATAATATTTTACCAGTAACAGAAGCAGAATTAATTAGATTATTACAGGCTTGTGATTTACCGAATTTAACGAATGAATTGCAACATACGACGGTTTGGTCAGAGCATTTGTCGCCAGGTGAATTACAACGGATTGCATTTGTGCGTGTGTTGTTACATAAACCTGATTGGGTATTTCTCGATGAAAGTACGTCAGCATTGGATTTGTTTCATGAACAGCACTTGTATGCCGTGTTGAAAGAACAATTACCTCATTGTTCTCTTATTAGTGTAGGGCATCGCCCTAGCTTAGAAAATTTTCATGATCAAGTGGTCGATTTAAGTTTATATGCAGTAGAGAGAAGCGCCACATTACAAGCCTAAGTCCTCATGGATCATCTGGTTTTTCGCTTAAGCCCAGAGACATTGAACAGGCTTAGGTAATTTTTGTTGTAAAACAGGTGGTTGAATGCTGCGTAACGGGGTTTAAATTTCAGGTAATCCCGGCATAAATTTGCCTCAAAAAGGGTAGATTATGTTATTATATTGCTTGTTCAAATTTCGCATTAATAGTAATGCAGATAGGATAAAAATATGCACGGTTTTTTAAATTTACATGGGTGGGGTTACATTCTTGCAACATTGTTTTTAACCCAAATTACTATCGTTTCAGTGACGATTTTCCTGCATCGTTGCCAATCACATCGCGCGCTGGACTTGCATCCTGTTGCGGCGCATTTTTTTCGATTCTGGTTATGGTTGACAACGGGCATGATGACAAAGGACTGGGTAGCCATCCATCGTAAACATCATGCCAAAGTAGAGACCAATGAAGATCCGCATAGCCCACAGGTTCAAGGTCTTTGGAAAGTGTTATTCGAAGGAACAGAGCTGTATCGTAAAGAAAGTCGCAATCAAACTACATTAGAGCGTTATGGTGAAGGGACACCCGATGATTGGATGGAGCGTCATGTTTATTACTATAGTAAATATGGCATTGTTCTCATGTTGCTCGTTGATTTGTTTTTATTTGGCACGATAGGTCTTACTATTTGGGCGATTCAAATGATGTGGATTCCTTTTTTTGCCGCGGGTGTAGTGAATGGTCTCGGGCATTATGTGGGGTATCGTAATTTTGAATGCCCGGACGCATCGCGTAATCTGATACCGATGGGTTTTTTTGTGGGGGGTGAAGAGCTGCATAATAATCATCATACTTATGCGACATCCGCAAAGTTTTCGGTTAAATGGTGGGAAATCGATACAGGTTGGCTAGTGATTCGTGTTTTACAATTCTTTGGTTTAGCTAAACCAAAACGGATTCCACCAAAAGTAGTGTTGTTACCGGGTAAAAAGACAGTAGACATTGATACATTAAAAGCAATTTTAACTAACCGTTTTCAAGTGATGGCGCAATATAGCAAAAATGTTATTTTGCCTGTATTACGCGAAGAACGTCGTCGAGCAGGCGAAGCGGGCAGTTTGATGTTGCGACGTATGCGTACTTTATTGATTCGTGAAGCTTCTCTGGTGGATCAATCTAATCAACAGCAATTAGCAAGTGTATTAAAGCGCTATCATTCGCTTGAAGTGGTTTATCAATATCGCTTAAAACTTCAAAATATTTGGGTAAAAAGTACCGCGACTCAACATGAATTAGTTGAGGCATTGCAAGAATGGTGTCGACAAGCTGAAGCAACCGGTATTAAGGTGCTGCGAGAATTTGTGAATCAATTGAAAGCGTATATGCCTGCAAACGCATAATTTTTCATGACAGAGACTTGAAGGTTCTTTATAATGATGCGCTTTTACTTTCAAAGGAATACTTTATGTTACGTATAGAAGAAAAGCGCTCTCCTGTTTCCTATACCTATCAAACGTTAGAAGCTCGTTTTAGAAACTGTCCTATCATTCCCGCAGTGTTAATGGAAAAAGTCAGTGATGCGGTTCCTATCGCCAATGCGTTATTAAAAGGCGGTATTTCACAAATGGAAATATTGGTTCATGGCGACGCAAAAAAACAAGAATGCGCAATGAGTGCTATTGCGGCAATTCGTAAGCACGTAGATACGCAAGATATGGCAGTCGGAGCGGGTACAATTAATACCGAGAACAAAATGAGAAACGCAGTTGATGCGGGCGCACAATTTCTTCTGTCTGCGGAGTGTGATCGTCGATTACTTGATCGGTGGAGCAGGCTCTATTTTTTGACCCCTTATTATCCTGGAGCGGTTAATTTGGCGGATATTAAAGAGGCGGTACATTTTGGAGTACATGGCATAAAGTTATATCCAATCGATCAATTGGTCTATCCTGATCGTGCTATAGAGCGTGCAAGTGATATGTATGACCATCATTTTCTACTTTCTTTCGATAAAACAGAGCCTGCTAATATGGAGTATTTAGTTAAGCACTCCAAGATAGAAGGTATAGTCGCTTGTTGGCTAACACCCGAGTGGGTGATTAAAGAAAGAAAATGGGACGTGATTACGCAAATTGCAATGCTCGCGATGGAAGCAGTTAAATTAGCGAAAGAGAAAAAACAAATTGAGCTACAAGAAAAAATCAGCGAAATAAACCAATTAGCGAAAATAGAGCCTGCAATGAAAGATCAGACAGGTCAAGCGGAAAGTCAGTCGGAAGAAAAAACGCATCAGTTGTCAAGAATAAAACCTGCAGTAAAAGATCAGGCGTCTCAAACAGAAAATCATTCTGTTGCAAGTTTTAATTGCAAGAAAACATTAGCCGTTGTAGGTTTTTTTGCAGCGAGCGCACTGGCTGTGGGGGTGAGCACCGTATTAAAAGAGGCTGATTATTCTGATGATAATTTCCCGCTCCCACCTTGTACTATTATGTGATGTTTCATTTAATGGGCAGAGAGCACAAAAATTACAGCTTGGTTTCTTCAAACATGACGTGCATTCCTGTTTTACCCGTTTCAGGATTGAATGCTCGAGGATCATAATATTTTTTCTTAAACTTGTCTGCCATGGTTCGTTTGTTTTTAGTTGTAGTACGAAATGTGCCTGTTTTTTTGCCGGCTTTGGTTGTGCCAGTGGATAGCATTTTAATTTTATCGCGCATACTAAACCTCTTGTATTTTATCACTCTTTTTCGCGTTCTTTGATATCTTGCAGGACTTTTTCAATGCCGTATTTATCAATAATACGCATACCTTTGGTGCTAACGCGTAGTTTGACGTAGCGTTTTTCGCTTTCCAACCAGAAACGATGCTCTTGAAGGTTAGGGTTAAAACGTCGTTTAGTTTTATTGTTGGCATGGGAAACATTATGTCCTACCAACGGACGCTTTCCTGTCACCTGACAGACTCTAGACATAGTTTTTCTCCGATCAATCGTATATTGCACTAGGCAGGTCGCGATTTATACCAGAAATGGCTGTTTAGTGCAAGCTAGCAAATGGCTTTAAATCATCCCCATTTCTGCCAAGGACACAATTCCCTCGCTGCCTACAATAATGTGATCAATGATCACGATATCTACCAGCGCTAATGCTTGTTTTAGCAACAATGTCATATCTTTATCTGCTTGGCTTGCTGCTGGATTACCCGATGGATGATTATGTGCAAGAATGATTTTTGCAGCTTGGTGCGCAAGTCCACGTTTGACGACTTCACGAGGATAGATATTGGCTTCGGTTAAGGTGCCATGAAAGAGTTCTTCAAAATGAATGAGCCTATGATGATTATCAAGAAAAACGCAGGCAAACACTTCGTGATCGTAATGGTTAAGTTGATTCGCTAAAAATTGTTTGGTGAGATGACTGTCATTTAATGCTTTGCCAACTTGGATATCGCTATTTAAATAACGGCGTCCTAATTCAACGGCTGCTTTTAATAAAGCATATTTTGCTTTACCTAGGCCGCGTTTTTGGCAAATTTCATGGTGACTGGACTGCAATAAATTTTTTAGTCCGCTCGATTCTGTTAACAGTTCGCATGCAAGGTCTAATGCTGTTTTACCTGGTATCCCTGTCTGTATAAGAATGGCAAGCAGTTCGGCATCAGATAAGTAGTATGCGCCATGGCGAAGTAATTTTTCACGCGGCCTTTCAGTTAAAGGCCAACAGGTAATCGACATAGATAAATTCTCCCTGTATCTTGATAAAGGTCTCAAATGGATATGTGTATGCACCCGCTTTTGATAAATAAACGAATTCTATTAGGTGTAACTGGGGGTATCGCAGCTTACAAAAGCGCTGATTTAGCGCGTCGTTTGCGTGAGGCGGGGGCGATTGTGCGTGTGGTGATGACCCCGCATGCCAAAGAATTTATTACTCCACTGACGATGCAGGCTGTATCAGGACATTCGGTACATATGGATTTGTTTGATTTGAATGCAGAAGCGGCCATGGGGCATATCGAATTAGCCCGTTGGGCAGATGCGATCTGTATTGCACCGGCCACAGCAGATTTTATTGCCCGCTTTATTCATGGGGAAGCAGATGATTTATTAACGACAATCTGTTTGGCCAGCAAAATGCCTATTGTCGTTGCGCCCGCGATGAATCAAGGCATGTGGAAGAATACGTTGACGCAAGATAATGTGCAAGCGCTCGTTGCAAAGGGGATTCATATTTTTGGGCCTGCTGAAGGCAATCAGGCATGTGGTGATGTGGGGCCTGGGCGCATGCTGGAAGCGCTCGAATTAGTAGATCGTTTGGCCCAACTTTTTGCGACAGGCAGCTTGAGTGGTAAACATGTTTTAATCACGGCGGGTCCTACGCGCGAATTTATTGATCCAGTGCGTTACATGAGCAACATGAGTTCCGGTAAAATGGGCTATGCGTTAGCTTCCGCAGCGCGTGATGCAGGAGCGCGAGTGACTCTGATTAGTGGTCCAGCCTCATTAGATAAACCAGATCGAATTGAGTGTGTGGATGTCGTGAGTGCTGAAGAAATGTATCATGCTGTCATGGTGCGAGTAGAGGATTGTGATATTTTTTTAAGTGTTGCGGCTGTTGCGGATTATGGTTGCGAGACTATTGCCTCGCAGAAAATTGCCAAAACGGAAGCGACGTTAACGTTGACCCTAAAGCGCAATCCGGATATCGTGAGTAGTGTTGCGAATTTGCAAAAACGCCCCTTTGTCATTGGTTTTGCGGCTGAAACAGAACATCTTCTTAAAAAAGCACGTGCAAAATTCGCTGCTAAAAAACTCGATATGTTGATTGCGAATCAAGTGGGAAGCGATCAGGGTTTTGAGCAAGATGAGAATGCGGTTGTCGTATTAGTGAATAATGTGGAGTGTGAATTTGCTCGCATGCCAAAACATCAATTGGCACGTGAACTGATTGCGCTGATTGCAAAAGAGGTCATGAAATGGAAGAAATCATAGAAACGAATGTCACGATGCATTCACCGGATGCTCGAAAAACGTTACCTATCCAGATTAAAATCTTGGATCCGCGGATGGGGAATGAATTTCCTTTACCAAAATATGAAACGCTGGGTTCTGCAGGACTTGATTTACGTGCCTGTATCGATACGACGTTGATGATTCCGGCAGGTGAAACGCATCTTATTCCAACGGGTGTTGCTATTCATATAGCGGATCCACATCTTGCTGCAGTGATATTACCGCGTTCAGGATTGGGACATAAACATGGCATTGTGATGGGTAATTTGGTTGGATTAATTGATGCAGATTATCAAGGTCCCTTAATGATTTCTTGCTGGAATCGTAGTCAAAATGCGTATAGTATTGCGCCAGGTGATCGGATAGCGCAATTAGTTTTCTTGCCTATTACGCGTATTCAATTTGAGCTTGTCGATGAATTTGCTCCAACTGTTCGCGGCATAGGCGGTTTTGGTCATTCAGGATCTAGGTAAATTTAACATGCAAGAAACGGCGGCTATTCATCCTGCTATTTTCCGCGCGTACGATATTCGCGGTATCGTGGGAAAAGAGTTAACAGAAGATAATGTGTATTTGCTTGGCCGAGCGATTGCTTCACTCGTAATTGAAAATGGTGAAAAACGCATTGCACTTGGACGTGATGGTCGTTTGTCAGGTCCCCTATTGTCGCAAGCGCTTTCTAAAGGGTTACAGGCTTCTGGTTGTGATGTTATTGATCTGGGTGTGGTGCCGACACCGTTATTGTATTACGCAACGCATGTGCTGGATACGCGCTCTGGCGTGATGTTGACCGGTAGTCATAATCCATCAGAATATAACGGTCTAAAAATTGTTGTCGCAGGCAAAACCCTCTCAGCAGATGGAATTCGCAACTTATACGAGCGTGTTGTTGCAAATCAATTTTTAGAAGGTAATGCAGACGTCTTTGAGTTGGATATCATTGAACGTTACATGGCACGTGTGTCACGTGATGTACGTATAAGACGACCATTAAAAATAGTGGTAGATTGTGGTAACGGTGTTGCTGGAAAAGTGGCACCCGAATTATTTCGCCGTATGGGTTGTGATGTGCATGAATTATTTTGTGACGTCGATGGCCATTTTTCTAATCATCATCCTGATCCAAGTCAGCCGGAAAATTTGCAAGATTTAATTCGTGTTGTGCGTGAAACATCGGCTGATATCGGATTGGCATTTGATGGTGATGGTGACCGTTTAGGCGTGGTAACAAGCAGCGGCGACATTGTTTGGCCGGATCGGCAACTCATGTTATTTGCCAAATCAATCTTAGCGAATCATCCAGGTACAAACATTATTTATGATGTCAAATGTACTAGCCATTTAGCTAAAATCATTCATGCGTATGGCGGTGTACCGATCATGTGGAAAACGGGACATTCATTCATTAAAGCCAAATTAGCGGAAACACAAGCGTTGCTTGCTGGTGAAATGAGCGGACATCTCTTTTTTAAAGATCGTTGGTATGGATTTGATGATGCTATTTATGCGGGCGCGCGTTTGCTGCACATTCTTGCTGAAAGTGATGGCAATAGTCATGCGTTATTTAGCACCATTCCTAATAGTGTTAACACGCCCGAATTAAAAATATACGTGAATGAGGACGAAAAATTTTCATTAATGGATCGACTTATCAAGTCCGCACAATTTAGTTCCGCAGACATTTTAACCATTGATGGTCTTAGAGTTAATTTTGCTGATGGCTGGGGTTTAGTGAGACCTTCAAATACGACGCCGTGTTTGGTTTTACGTTTTGAAGCAGACGATGCAACTGTGTTAGCAAAAATTCAAAGCCTATTTCGCGATTATCTTTTATTGATGAAGCCGGATTTGGTGTTGCCTTTTTAAAGTTCTTCTTTCTGCCCATTTTGATAAACTAAGAAAATTTTTCTATATGGGTAATTGATTTTTTATTTATATCATAATTTGACATATTTCAATATAAGATATATATTAAGGTACTGATAAGCGACATTGCCATTTACAGAAAGGGAGGCCAACGTATGTTTGTTGTTGGGAAGTGATAAATAAAAAGCGAAAGATCATCGAGGTATATTATGTCGGAACACACGAAAAAGCACCCTATTAAAGCCCATAGCCATGGCGGAACATTAATTGTGATGCATCATCATAAAACGTATGCCATTCCTAAAGAGATTGCAAATCAATATATTCTTCTGGACAAGAAAATTAAGAAATCTAAAA
Organism: uncultured Coxiellaceae bacterium; assembly: GCA_964484285.1. Lineage (GTDB taxonomy): Bacteria > Pseudomonadota > Gammaproteobacteria > DSM-16500 > DSM-16500 > CAZUQP01. Next base: position 32,887 of record CAZAEO010000002.1, read on the forward strand.
AAATACCTAAGCCTGTTACTATCAAAGCCTTATTTAAGAAGCTTGACGATAAATTTACAAAAGCAGGCGCTTTATTAAAAGGATTGCGATTGCGCGAGGGATTATCACAAATCGAATTCGCAAAAAAAATTAAGGTTACGCAAGCCAATTTATCTAATATGGAAAATGGACGTCGACCGATAGGAAAAATAATTGCCAAAAGAATCGAAAAAGTTTTTGGTGTAAATTATCGATATTTTCTTGAGTAAGGGTGGATCTCACATGCTTAATTACGACATTATTATTATCGGCAGCGGAATTGTTGGGATGACAACGGCACTGTTGCTTGCAAAAAATACGTCTTACAAAATCGCTTTGTTAGAATCAAAATCAGCATTACCTGTTTGGCCATTCTCTTGTTATGATCATCGGGTGAGCGCGATTTCACTTGCATCCAAAAAAATTTTCCAACATGCAGGTGTATGGAATGCTATTCAAGCAAAACGTATGAGTCCTTATACGAAAATGCATGTATGGGATGAAGCAGGACAAGGCGAAATTCAGTTTGATTGCACCAAATTAGGTGAGCCTGCATTGGGTTACATTATTGAAGAAAATGTGATGCGCATCAGTTTGCTAGATGAAATAGCCTGTTATCCTCAAATTGATTTTATTTATCCGGTTAAATTAATTTCATTGCACTCTACGTTAGATCATATTGAGTTAATCACAGCAGAACATGCAGTGCTTACCACAAAATTATTAATAGGCGCGGATGGTGCACATTCATGGGTGCGTCTGCAAACAGGTATAGAATCAAAAACGCATGATTATAAACAAACCGCCATTGTTGCGACAGTCAAAACAGAATTGCCACATCAAGCAACGGCTTGGCAGCGATTTTTATTCAATGGGCCATTGGCATTTTTACCTTTAGATGATCCACATATGTGTTCTATCGTATGGTCAACGCAGCATGCGCATGCACAAGAATTGTTAATGTTAGATGATGAATTGTTTCAACGGCATGTCAGCATTGCATTGGCAGAAAAATTAGGAAAAATAACTGCAATTACAGAGCGTTATCATTTTCCATTACATATGCGCCATGCAAAACAATACATAAAAGAAAGAATCGCATTGATGGGTGATGCGGCACATACTATTCATCCACTCGCAGGACAAGGCGTGAATCTTGGGTTGCTTGACGCAGCTTGTTTGGTTGAAACGATCCTTGCCGCAGATAAAAAAAATCGTGATTTCACGAATTTTCCTACATTACGCCGTTATGAACGCGCACGTAAATCAGATAACGTAGCGATGTTAATGGCGGTAGATGTACTTAAATCTATTTTTGTTAATTCAAATCATACAGTACAACATATGCGAAATAGAGGCTTACATTTTGCAAACCAATTATTGCCACTGAAAAAATTTTTTATGAATTATGCATTGGGAAATCGCAGGGGATTGCCTAGCATGATAACTAACGCAATGAATTAATGCATATTTTTTAATCTTTAATCATTGCTCCCCTTCAGTTTTGTCATTTAAAACGGTATACTCCTGAGCTCATTTAGGGAGCGATACCATATGGGCAAAAAAACCCCGTTATATGAATGTCATGTACAAGCCGCTGCGAAAATGGTTGATTTTGCTGGCTGGGATATGCCGTTACATTACGGTTCCCAGATTCAAGAGCATCACATTGTTCGTCAAGATGCCGGCATGTTTGATGTATCACATATGACGATTGTCGATCTGACTGGCAAAGATGTCGCAGCATTTTTGCGCTACGTATTGGCCAATAACATTGATCGTCTTACATTAGGCAAGGCACTGTATACGTGCATGTTAAATGAGCAAGGCGGGGTGATGGATGATTTAATTGTTTATAAGATTGCGGATGATTTTTATCGTTTGGTCGTGAATTCAGCTACCCATGATAAAGATTTGCTTTGGCTAAATAAGCAGGCACATCGCTTTGATTTGACTATCACAGAACAAACTGATTACGCCATGCTTGCCATTCAAGGCCCGGGTGTTCGCAACAAAATGTCTGCAATATTCAAATCGCCCCAAACTGTTGCTGATTTAAAACCTTTTTCTGCTACGTTTATCAATGACTGGTTTGTCGCGCGTACAGGCTATACTGGCGAAGATGGATTTGAAATACTGGTTCCTGCGAAAGACGCTTCCGCCTATTGGCAAACACTTTTGGCAGCAGGCATCAAACCTTGTGGTTTGGGTGCGCGTGATACGTTGCGTTTAGAAGCCGGATTAAATTTGTATGGTTCTGATATGGATGAAACAGTGACCCCATTAGAATCCAATTTAGCTTGGACAGTAGCATTTGAACCGAAAGAACGTGATTTTATTGGTCGTGAGGTACTTCTTGCACAGTTACAGCAGGGTGTTTCACAAAAATTAATGGGTCTGGTGTTGATGGAGCAGGGTATACCGCGTAATCATCAAAAAGTGCTTGTAGAAGGTATAGGTCTCGGTACAATCACCAGCGGAAGTTTTTCACCTACTTTAAATAAAGGAATTGCACTGGCACGGGTACCTGCTGCAACGGGGGAAGAGTGTTTAGTTGAAATACGTGGTAAATACATACCAGCCCGTGTAGTAAAACCGCCTTTTGTGCGGCAAGGTAAAAAAACATTTCTAGAATCAAATAAGAATGGAGCATTGACATGAATAGTGTGCCGAAAGCACTAAAATATTCCAAAACTCACGAGTGGATTCGTCAAGATGAAGATGTGATGACTGTTGGCATAACAGATCACGCGCAGTGTATGTTAGGTGATTTAGTTTATGTGGAATTACCTGAATTAGAAGTGAGTGTGGAAACAGGCCAGGAATGTGCGGTAGTGGAATCTGTTAAAGCAGCTGCGGATGTGTATTCTCCTATTTCGGGTGAAGTTGTCGAAATTAATGAAGCATTATTAGATAATCCGCAGTTAGTGAATGACGATCCGTACGGTAAAGGATGGCTGTTTCGCGTTCGTCCATTTGAAGCTGAATTTCGTGAACTGCTATCTGCTGATCAGTATTCTAAACAGATAGCATCAGAAGCACATTAACAATTGAGTGGAGTAAGAACATGCCATTTATTCCGCATACCGAAGAGGATGTAAAAGAAATGTTAGCGGTGATTGAAGCAGCTAACATAGAAGAATTGTTTGATGAAATTCCAGCAGACTTGCAAATAAAAAATTTGCCGACAATTCCAGAACAATTAACTGAAATGGAATTATCACGTTTAATGCATGCACGTGCAGCATGTGATGCTACGGCATTATGTTTTATTGGTGCGGGTGCATACGAACACCATATTCCTGCAGCGGTGTGGGATGTCGCTAGTCGCGGTGAATTTATGACAGCGTATACACCTTATCAGGCGGAAGCAAGCCAAGGGACTTTGCAAGTCCTCTATGAATATCAAACGATGATGGCAAGTTTGATGGGTTTAGCGGTATCCAATGCTTCCCTTTATGACGGTGGTTCAGCGTTGGCGGAAGCTGTGTTGATGGCGGTACGTTCACATCGAAAAAATCATTCACATCGTATTTTGATCCCACAGACAGTACATCCTTATTATCGTGAAGTCGTAGAAACGATAGTGAGTCAACAAAATATTGATATTGTGGAAGTGCCTTTTGATCCAACAACTGGACGTATTACGCTTGAACAACTTGAACAATTGACTAAAGATGATTTAACTGCGCTTGTGATTCCGCAGCCCAATTTTTTTGGCGTAATAGAAGATGTAGATAGTTTAACAGATTGGGCGCATGCACATCATGCGCTGGTAGTTGGTCTAGTCAATCCATTAGCTATGGCGTTGTTAAAACCGCCAGGTCAGTGGGGTAAGCAGGGCGCAGATATTGCGTGCGGCGAGGGCCAACCATTGGGTGTGCCGCTTGCATCGGGAGGGCCTTATTATGGATTTATGTGTTGTAAACAAGACTATATACGACAACTGCCGGGGCGCATTGTAGGGCGTACAGTAGATCAGCGTGGTAAGTCAGGCTTTGTGTTAACTCTGCAAGCGCGTGAACAACATATTCGTCGTGGAAAAGCGACCTCTAATATCTGTACCAACCAGGGTTTGTTAGTGACTGCAAGCACTATCTATATGAGCTTGCTGGGGCCAAAAGGATTACGTCAAGTAGCATTGGTTGCTCATCAGAATTTACAAGTATTGCGGGATAAATTAACGCAGATAAATGGGGTGCGCTTGATGTTTCAGGAGCCGATGTTTCATGAAATGCTTATAAAACTCGATAAACCAGTTGAACAGGTACTCATTGATCTTGCAAAAAAATATCATATTCAAGCTGGTTTTAACATTAAAAAATGTTATCCCGAATTAGGTGAATGTTTATTGATTTGCGTCACAGAAACAAAATCGCGGCAAGAATTAGAATGGTTTGCAGATAAGTTACGTGACGTGTTAGCAGTCAATACGAATGCTACGCAAAAAATAGATGCTGTTCCTGCAAAGTAATAACGAGTTCCATCTGTGTTGCGGAAAGGGGGATTGAGGGAGAATTTTTATGGCTGAATTAATTTTCGAATTATCAAAACAGGGCCGCAGTGCACGTGCACAAGCACCACAGGTGAATACTAATCAAATAGATATTCCAAAACAGTTTTTGCGCACCACTGAACCTTTATTGCCAGAAGTATCGGAATTACAAGCAGTGCGACATTTTACTCGGTTATCACGCAAGAATTTTTCAATTGATACGCAATTTTATCCGCTTGGTTCTTGCACCATGAAATATAATCCGCGTGGTGCACATCATTTGGCGATGCTGGAAGGATTTTTAAATCATCACCCGCTCTCATTAGATATGAATAGCCAAGGATATATGGCATGTGCATACGAGTTGCAAACGATTTTAAAGACAGTGACGGGCATGCAAGGTGTTTCTCTTACACCGATGGCAGGCGCTCAAGGTGAATTTGCTGGAGTTGCAATGATTCGCGCATACCATCATGCGCGCAATGATTTGGCGCGCGTAGAATTTCTTGTGCCTGATGCGGCGCATGGTACCAATCCGGCATCGGCAGTGCAGTGTGGTTTTAAAGTGCGAGAAATTCCAACGGATGTCAATGGAAATGTGGATATTGATGCATTGCAAGCAGCCGTTGGGCCGCAAACCGCAGGCATTATGTTAACGAATCCGTCTACATTGGGTGTGTTTGAACAGAAGATTCAAGAAATTGCCAACATTATTCATCATGTAGGTGGTTTACTCTATTATGACGGTGCGAATTTAAATGCAATTCTAGGTAAAGTGCGTCCAGGTGATATGGGTTTTGATGTGATGCATATTAATTTACATAAGACGTTTGCAACGCCACATGGCGGAGGTGGGCCTGGGGGTGGGCCAGTTGCAGTGAGCGAACGTTTAGCACCTTTTTTGCCGATTCCAATCATCGAAAAAACAGGCGACACGTATCGTTGGTTAACTGAAATAGATTGTCCACAAACTATTGGCCGTTTATCTACTTTCATGGGTAATGCGGGAATTATTTTGCGTGCTTATATCTACGCGCGCTTACTGGGTAAAGAGGGAATGTTGCGTGTTGCAGAATATGCAACACTGAATGCAAATTATTTACTCGCTCGCTTAAAAAAAGCGGGTTTTACACCCGCTTATGCTTTCCGTCGTGCGAGTCATGAATTTATTATTACTTTAAAAAAAGAAGCAAAAGAATTTTCGATTACAGCGCTTGATGTAGCAAAACGCTTGTTGGATTACGATTTTCATGCGCCTACCATGTATTTTCCGTTATTGGTGCCCGAATGTTTATTGATTGAACCAACTGAAACAGAAAGTAAAGAAGTACTCGATGCCTTTGCCGATACCATGATTCGCATTCTACATGAAGCGAAATCCAATCCTGAGTTAGTAAAAAACGCACCGCATAATTTACCAGTGCGTCGTTTAGATGAAGTAAAGGCAGCAAGAGAATTGGATGTGGTATTTCACAAATCAAATTCTGGATAGTGATGAATATTGCCTTGATAATCTTCAATGCAGCATTGTTGTGCTGCGTTAAGACAATTTTCTTCAATGCTTATGTAATTAGGACCTATCGGAACTTTTCCGTGACCACCTGGAATATCTAAAACATAGGTTGGCTGACAAATACCAGAAAATCTTCCTCGTAGTTGTTTCATAAGATGTTGTCCTTCTGCGATAGTCGTTCGAAAATGTGCTGTGCCTTTTGCTAAATCGCCATGATGAAGATAATAAGGTTTAATGCGATGTTTAATGAAGCAACGCATCAGTGTGCTCAGTACTTCAATAGTATCATTGAGATTTTTTAATAACACGGTTTGACTCAACATAGGAATGCCCGCATCGATGAATGCTGCGCAAGCACGAATGGCTTCCTGAGTAAATTCTTTTGGATGGTTTGCATGTAATACGATATAAACAGGTTTTTTACATTTAATGGCAGCAATCATTTTTTTATTAATCCTATTCGGTTCAACGATAGGGACACGAGTATGAATGCGTATGACTTCAACGTGATCTATTGCAGTTAAGCGATTAAAAAATTCTTTTAACATAACAGGTTTTAAAATCAGTGGATCTCCACCGGTAATAATGACTTCCCATATTTCTTTATGATTTTTAATATAAGTAAATGCAAGTTCGAGTTCTTCGGGTGTTAACGTTTCAGAAGAAGCGCCCACTTTTTCTTTGCGAAAACAAAATCTGCAATACACGGGACACACATGAACAGGTGTAAAAAGGCAGCGGTCAGGGTAGCGATGGATAATGCCCTTTGCTGCAGTGTGAGGCATATCTCCTATAGGGTCACTCTTTTCTTTTGCGGAAATATTCAGTTCTTCAATGCTCGGAATGAATTGTTTGGCAATGGGGTCATCAGGGTTTGTTTTATCGATGAGTTGATGCATATGATCAGTCACAGAAATCGAAAAATGTCTAACCACGTCCTGTAAAGCAGATAAATCTGTCTTTTGAATCAAATTTTGATTGGATAACGCTTCTAAGGTTCGGATGGGTTTCTTTTTCATACAATCAACAACTCATAGCAAATTTCGAATTTAGGATTATACAGGTATAGGGGTTGCCAATGACAGAATACCTCTTTCCTTATATTTCGCAGCAATAACAATAACAGTCAGTGTTAGCAGGTAGAAGAGCGCTTGCATTCCATTAGGATTTTCCTGATAACCGATTAATATAAATAAAAATCGTCCCAATATACTATGTTGCGGCAATAAAGATGATGTATTCCATAGCGAGTTAATCAGTGGAGGCAGAAGGTGTGCATGCACTAATTTGCCCGCAGCATTTGCTGCCATTCCGCCAGCAATCAGCGTGAGCAGCATGCTGGGAATTTGAAATAAATATTTTATGGAAATGCGCAGTAATCCATAATACATGCATAAGCCAAACAAGCATCCTAAGCTTAAACCAAGCAAACTTCCCAGCAAAATAGATAGCCCTGTTGTTTGACCAGTTGCCATCAGTCCATAGAGGAATACGACTATTTCACTGCCTTCGCGCAAAACTGCCAAGCCAATGATAATAGCGAGGACATACAATGGTTTTTTTCCTGCAGCGATGGCATGACTCATTTGTTTCATGTTGTTAACAATCATTTTGCCATGTATTTTCATCCAAACGACTGTCCAGCCAATCATAATGACAGCAATAAATAATACGCACGCATTGAAGTATATTTTTCCTTGATCACCAGCAAGAAAAGAAACTGATTCTGTTATCAGAGCGAAGAGGAAGGCGCCGCCTATTCCGCTTATAATGCCTAGCCCAATCCACTTCCCTTTATTTTTGAGCTCGCGAGTTGCTGCAAGTACGACGCACATGATAATAGCGATTTCAAACACTTCGCGAAAAACAATAATGGCAGCGCCCCACATGATGTGTTCCTTTAGACATAAAGAGATTTAAATGCAAATGATAATCATTCTTAATAAAAAATACAAGTTCTATACTTGAATCCAAGTTATAAAATATGCTCCAAGCCATATACCAATTGATTCAGATGCATGACTTTTTTGCAGGCTAAAATAATGCCTGGCATAAAGCATTCTCTATCGATGGCATCATGCCGTAATGTCAGTGTTTCGCCTGTGCCACCAAAAATAATTTGTTGATGTGCAACGAGTCCTGGCAAGCGAACGGCATGAATAGCGATGTCTTGATAATTTGCACCGCGTGCGCCTGGAATGACTTCTTTTGATTGTTTTATTGAAGTTTTGGGTAGGCTGCGCGTAGCGGATAATAATTCCGCTGTTCGTACAGCAGTACCAGAAGGACTATCGAGTTTGTCAGCATGATGCATTTCGATGATTTCAACATATGGAAAATAAGTTGCAATTTCTTGAGCGTACTTCATCATCAGTATTGCCCCCAACGAAAAGTTAGGCGCAATCACGCCACCTAATTTAAGTTGTGCGCAACGCGTTTGCAGAGGAGCGACTTGTTCTTTCATTAATCCTGATGTACCGATAACAGGATGTGCGCCTGCATCAATGATGGTTTGTAAATTTTGTAAAACGGCATCAGCGTGGGTGAAATCAATGACGACTTGTGCGCCAGTCTGTTTGATTTCTGCAGCAAGATGATGATCGCGACCTGTTTGGCCTGCTAAAATCAATTCAGGATTATTATTAATGGTTTTGGCAGTCAGTTGCCCCATTTTGCCAAAGGCGCCATTCACTAGAATACGAATTGTCATGTATTACGCTATCCTCAAGATGCTGTAAAAGATCATGAGGACATTATATACCCATTGCACCACATGATGCGATTTTTAATCGTCTGTCTTGCAGTTCAGGGGGCTGTTAAGGGTTCTTTAATAAAATTGAATTATAAAGTATGTATGAATATATCTTTATATGTTGACTAAGGGAAAGCAAGCAATGCATGCACGTGAATATAAAGCAATTTCTTCGCCTGATTTTGAAACAGGAATCACTGAATACGCAGTCGGTTGTCCTAACTTTTCTGATGCTGAATTAGCCGTTTTAAATGGATTAAGCCTCCAGAAGCTTACGTATATTCGTCATCTTACTGTGGAAATGGTTACTAAACTAATTGATCCGGAAAACAAAGAAAATATCATACCGAAACACATCGCGAGTACGGATAAAGAAGTGGCTGGTTTTAAAGGAAAATTGCAAAAATTAAATCAAAATCAGTTCATCGCTCTGCAAGATAAACTTAAGCGCATTACTCAAGAAACAGAAAAAATGGATCCTCGACTCAATACGCAGCTTTATATTTATCAAGTAAAAAACTCGAAAGATCTTGATTTTGGCATGCTGTCTCGCATTATGAATGAATGGCCAGTCTGTATTGAGCAACAGTGGCTTCAAGTATGGAATAATCGTTTTATTAAAGCGGTGAATCAATGCAAGCTTGATCAAGAAGGAATGACAATCGATGAAAAAAGTAAAAAAACAATGCGCAAGATGTTGCACGATGCAATTAAACAAGGTCTTAATGATTTATGTGATGCGGAAGGACAAATAAAAATATCTCTTAGAAAAGCATTATGGTTAGAAGAGTTGGCTATTTCTGAAGAAGAGTTACTTAAAAAGTTATTGTCGACTTACTTAACAAATCAACTTGTTTTAACTCATCCAACGGACAAGGAAATTAAACAGAGCGCTATGTTGCAACACTATTTTTTCACAGAGTTACAAACAAGCACATTAAGACAGAGTGTGAGTTCTTTTGTTGCTATGAGTCAACTGCATGAGGCTGTCAAAAAACGTAAAAAAGAGTATGGGGAACAAGATCCGTTATATCAAGGCGGTCTTGATGCTTATCACGAGGCAAGCACGTTACGTGAAAAAATAATACAAAACCCTGATGCGGATCATAGAAATAAAGAATTAGAATCATTTAATCGTACCGTTAGCTGTACTGCTGCTGTTATGAGAGAACCGCAAAATGCGCTGGTTCAAATAGACTTGGTTGATGCAATTCAATGTGCACCCGTTAAAACATCAAGCCGGTGGGAAAAGTTAGGTGCTGTGGCATTATTTGTTCTGGGAGTGGCTGTTATTCTATTGGCAGGTGCTATTGCTGCTTATGCAGGTTTTGTGTCCGTTGAGCCGGGTTTAAAAATTGCTGGCGCTTGTTTTGCTGCTGCAGGCGCATTGTGGGGTAGATATCAATATCAAAAATCTTATCTATTGGGGAAAAGCATGTCGAAGGTGCTAAATATAGCCAGCTCCTTTCCTCTGGAACAAAAGGCGGTGATTGACGAAGAAGTGGCTTCTGTTTATCAGTATTTAGAGAATCAAGTGATGGGTAAAGCAAAAGAAATTGCTGTTTTTTTAAAAGCGATTAATAAGCAAGGGGACAAACAGCTTAAAGATTTGCTTGCGAATGCGAATATCAATGAAAATGCTGCTATGCAGCTAACAGAATTATTAAAAAAAGATCATGTGCTTTGTCTGTCAGTCTTGCATCATATCTCTCTTCATTCCATTAAACGAATAGCTAAATAATTTGTGACTGAGTTTTTGAAAATCACGTTGGTAAAGCCGTGACAAATTTGTTGTATTCAACATAGATGGCGTTTCGCCAAATAGACATTCTCTATCGGCAAATAGCATCAAGATGTGAGTGCAATAGTGGTGGGCAATATGAACATCATGTAGCGCCATCAAAATGCTAACAGGATTTTTTTCCGCGAGTTGTTTAAAATGATCAAGCAGTTTAATTTGGTGATGCAGATCAAGATGATTTGTGGGTTCATCCAGCAGATACAGTTGTGGTGTCTGAGTCAATAAAGTCGCAATAGCAAGTCGACGTCGTTCCCCACCCGATAAAGTTTGAATGTTTTGTAAGAGTTTTTTTTCAAGTTCTACGAGAGCGAGCGCTGTGAGTGCGATTTTTTTATCATCATCACTTGCTTGACGAAAATAATTGACATGTGGATAGCGTCCATTCATGCAGAAATCAAATACTGCTTGAGGGAAAAAATAGCTGGTATCTTGGAATAAAATTCCGATGCTGCGTGCAATTTCTTTAGCTGTCAGTGCATTTAAGTTTTTTTCACCTAAATAAATTTTTCCCTGAAAAGGGCGAATTAAACCCGCAAGAGTATGTAATAAAGTTGTTTTGCCGGATCCATTTAAACCTATGATTCCCCATATTTCACCGGCTTTAACTGTTAAATTCAATGCCTGGCAAATGAACGTGTTGGCTACTTGCAGAGTCAATTGTTCTGTCATCAATAAGGTAGTCATCGTTGCAATAATGCCAGAAAAATTGGCACTCCAAGTAAAGTCATGACAATACCGACGGGTAATTGTTGTGGTGCAAAAACAATCCTAGACAAGGTATCAGCGATAGTTAATAAGCTACCACCTAATAGTACGCAGCCAGGAAGTAGATAGCGATGATCTTGTCCGCATAATAAACGAAATAGATGTGGCACAATCAAACCGATGAAACCAATGCATCCTGCGAGAGAAACGGCAGCAGCGGTGAAGAGAGAACTTAAAAGATAAATTTGCATTTGTAATCGTTCCGTGTGAATGCCGAGCGCTTTAGCATGTAATTCACCTTGCATCAGAATATTTAATTGCTTACCTAAGCCTATACTGATGATCAGTCCGATCAATAAAATACAGGCTTCCACAACGGGTAAGTGAGCATAGCTTAAATCACCGAGCAACCAAAATAACATGCTGCGTAATTCTGTATTGGGACTTATGAGTAGAATAAAGCTAATCAATGCAGCAAAGCCACTTGCAAGCGCGATACCTGTTAATAAAATCGCATGACTTTGCCAAGTATTTTTTCTATTTGCTAGCAGGAAGACCAATAGGATGGCCGTCAGACTGCCAAGCCATGCGCTACCTGTTAACCAGCAGCCACCTAATCCGCAAAGCATACACAGTAAGGAAGCAACAGCCGCACCACCTGAAATACCTAGTACATAAGGATCGGCGAGCGGATTGCGTAACAATATTTGCATCATTGCGCCTGCTAATGCGAGCAAGCTGCCGCTCACAAATGCGGCTAATGTGCGTGGTAAGCGTAAATCAAAAATAATTTTATGGGTGAGAGAGTCATGATGATGTTGCGGCAGCGCATTAAAAAGTTGCTGAAAGCTGATTAAAGTACTACCTTTAAAAAGAGAAAATAAGATACTTGCTGCAGCAAGTATCGATAGCATAATAAAAATCGGTATTTTAGTGGTCATCGTCATAAACTATTTGCTGAATAATTCACTTTTTGGAACAATGCAGTATAAGTGATTTCTAGGTGGTTGCTAAGTGATTGATAGAGATGGTTTTAGACATGGGGTGGGTATTATTTTAGTCAATGCGCGACGTCAATTGTTTTTGGCGAAACGAATTGGCAAGCCTGCTTGGCAATTTCCACAAGGAGGGATCAAAGAAATAGAAACACCAGAAGAAGCTATGTTTCGCGAGTTGCGTGAAGAAATTGGTTTACGGGCAGATGATGTAAAAGTATTGGCAACCACTAAACGATGGTTGAAATATCGTTTGCCAAAGCGTTTGATTCGCCATCATTCACAACCGCTTTGTATCGGGCAGAAGCAAAAATGGTTTTTATTGCGAATGGTGGCTGATGAATCACACGTGAATCTCAATGCAACAGATAGCCCAGAGTTTGACTCCTGGGCATGGGTATCCTATTGGTATCCTTTGACCCAAGTCATATCGTTTAAGCGGCGAGTGTATACCATGGCAATGAAAGAATTTGCAAGAATCGTGCTTTCAAGACGATTTTGGGAAAGTTAAGTATAAACTGTGTTTGACGATGTGAATCATCCAGAAGTGTTGTTGACATGAAGGATGAGAGAGGGAGTGTTCTATGTTAAAAATCCTGCGCCGTATTATTCAAGACGTCGCAAATGCTCAAGATTTTAAAGATGCGTTAGACATTATCGTTAAACGCGTCGCAAAAGCATTGAACACGGAGGCATGCTCGGTTTTTTTGCTTGATCGTCAACAGGGTGAGTATGTGTTGCTTGCTACCAAGGGCTTGAATCCTCAATCAGTTGGCAAAGTACGCGTTCCTATTAATCAAGGGTTGATCGGCTTAGTCGGCGAGCGTGAAGAACCTGTCAATGTAGATGATGCGCCTTCTCATCCTCATTTTTTACGTGTCCCTGAAGTAGAAGAAGAACAATACAAAGCGTTTCTGGGAGCACCGATTATTTATCATCGTCAAGTGTTAGGTGTGTTAATCGTACAGCAGCGAGAATCACGTCGTTATGATGAATCGGAAGAAGCGTTTTTAGTTACCTTAGCAACTCAATTGGCAGCAATTATTGCGCATGCTGAAGCAACGGGAGAAGCAGCGCAGCTCTTTGATATACATGAAACTAAAACAAAGGGTGAGAACACTTATTCAGGAATTCCGAGTGCGCCTGGCATCGGAATAGGTACCGGTGTCGTGATTTATCCTATGTTAGATTTGTTTGCTGTTCCTGATCGTGAGCCAGATGATATAGACGCAGAAATTACTTCACTTGAAGAGGCACTGGCGGCCGGCAGGGAAGATTTTCGCATTTTGGGGGAACGTCTTTATCCTAATTTACCGTTGGAAGAAAGAGCATTATTTGATGTTTATCAACGAATGCTTGATACAGCTGATTTAGGTGCTGAAATTATTCACGCAATTCGTCGTGGGAATTGGGCGCAAGGAGCATTGCGTGAAGTGATTGAATCCCATGTTGCTCGTTTAGAAAATTTAGAGAATGAATATCTGCGTGAACGTGCGGTCGACGTTAAAGATTTAGGCCATCGAGTGTTGATTTATTTGCAACGCAATGAGCGTGTTTTACCAGAATATGCAGAGCAATCTATTTTAATTGGAGAAGAGCTGACTGCAGCTGATTTAGCAGAAGTACCTGAAGGGTCTCTCGCGGGTGTTATTTCCGCTAAAGGATCAAGTAGTTCGCATGTGGCTATTCTCTCACGCGCCATGGGTGTGCCCACTGTTATGGGCGTGAGTGATATTCCAATCTATGATTTACAAGGCAAAGACATCATTATTGATGGATATTATGGCCAGATTTATGTTTCGCCTAATCCAGCATTACGTGAAGAGTTTCAACGTCTTGCGCTAGAAGAACATGAGTTAACAGATTCACTTGAAGTGTTACGCGATGAACCTGCACAAACAGCAGATGGTGAGCGCGTTTCACTGATGGTGAATGCGGGTTTAGGCGCGGATGTGAGTTTATCGTTGGCTGCCGGTGCGGAAGGTGTAGGTTTGTATCGTACTGAAATGCCTTTTTTAATGCGGGACCGTTTTCCTTCCAGTGAAGAACAACGAGTGATTTATCGTCAGCTTTTAGCTTCATTTGCGCCTCGGCCTGTTACGATGCGGATGTTAGATATTGGTGGTGATAAATCACTTATTTATTTTCCTGTCAAAGAAGATAATCCTTTTCTTGGCTGGCGTGGTATTCGAATTACTCTCGATCATCCTGAAATTTTTCTAACGCAAGCGCGCGCCATGATGCGAGCAAGTCATAAGTACAATAATTTACGCGTTATGCTGCCCATGATTACGGATGTGAGCGAAGTAGATGAAGCAGTACGCTTGCTTAAAAAAGCTTTTACAGATGTATGTGAGGAAGGTTTCGAGATCCAAATGCCTGAAGTGGGAGTCATGATCGAAGTGCCTTCTGCTGTTTATCAAGCACGCGCAATCGCCAAGCGCGTGGATTTTTTGTCGGTTGGCAGTAATGATCTTACACAATATATTTTAGCAGTTGATCGCAATAATTCTCGTGTAGCGAATTTATTTGATTCATTGCATCCCGCAGTATTGCGTGCGTTATTACAGGTTGTTGAAAGCGGTCATCAAGAAGGCAAGCATGTCAGTATTTGCGGTGAGTTGGCAGGTGATCCTGTTGCTGTTTTGTTGCTGGTTGCAATGGAATTTGACTCGCTGAGCATGAGCGCTTCATCGTTAAGTCGTATGAAGTGGGTCATTCGACAATTTACTAAGAAGAAAGCATGTAAATTACTGCAAGAGGTACTTAGCATGGAAAGTGCAGTCATGATTCGTTGTCATATGGAATTAGCACTTGAACAGGTTGGTTTAGGTGGTTTAATTCGAGCCGGAAAGAGATAATCCTATTTAATTAACATAAAAGGGAATGTTCATGTTAAGCGGTTATCTGGTTGTAGGCGCTTTTGCCGGTGTTATGTCCGGGTTATTTGGCGTGGGCGGCGGGGTAGTTGTTATTCCTGCACTTGCAATGTTTTTTTTGTATGATCCAATGATTCCAGACGCTCTGCAAATGCAAATGGCAATTGGTACGTCGCTTGCTATCATGATAACGACATCTATTTCTGCTTTGTATGCACACCATAAACGCAATGCAGTACGCTGGAATATATTTTTGCAAATGTTACCCGGATTAATTGTAGGGGCAATTGTAGGCGCATGCGTTGCGCATTTTGTTTCTTCTTTTTTTTTGAAAATTATTTTTAGTGTATTTTTATTTGTTATCGGAATACGTTTGCTATTCAATCTCGGAGTAAGCGAGAGTCACAGTAGCGTATCATTGTTTGTAGTCCGTGTTGCATCTTTAGTCATTGGCGCACTATCCAGTTTGTTGGGCGTTGGCGGCGGCATATTAATTGTGCCGTTTTTGTTGCACTGCCAACTGAATATGCGCGAAGCGACAGGAACATCTGTGGCGTGCGGATTATCTGTCGGGATTGCTGCGACAATCAGTTTTATGATGACAGGATTATTTGCCATGATGCATGTCAAATGGAGTACAGGTTATATTTATTGGCCAGCATTTTTCGGGATTGCAGTGGCGAGTACCCTTTTTGCGCCAGTGGGGGCAGCGCTTGCGCATAAATTGCCGATCGAATTGCTCAAGCGGATTTTTGGGTTTTTTTTACTGTTAATGGCGGTTGATATGGCATTTTCCTTAATATGATAACGTATCCAGAGATTAATCCAATTGCATTTCATATGGGTCCATTGCCAGTTCATTGGTATGGATTGATGTATTTATTCGGTTTTTTAGGCGGATGGGGATTGCTTCTGTTACGTTTGCGCTTTTCACCGCGCGATATTACGCATGAACAATTATCCGATATTTTATTTTATGTAGCCTTAGGCGTGATTATAGGCGGCCGATTGGGCTATATGATTTTTTATAATTTTGCCGAAGCGATGCGGCATCCCTTAAGTATTTTGATGATATGGCAAGGCGGCATGTCATTTCATGGGGGATTAATAGGTGTCATCGTTGCTTTATGGTTATATGGGCGGCACATAGGCAAATCGCTCATTGAATTAACCGATTTTATTACGCCGGTCGTGCCAATTGGCTTAGGTGCGGGGCGCATTGGCAATTTTATTAATGGTGAATTGTGGGGGCGGGTAACGGATGTGCCTTGGGCAATGATTTTTCCGTCAGGCGGTGATGTATTACGTCATCCATCACAGCTGTATGAGTTTTTTCTCGAAGGGGTGGTTCTATTTTTGGTGCTTTGGTTTTTTTCTGCTAAAAAACGCCCCGTCGGAGCTGTTTCCGGATTATTTCTGATTCTTTATGGTGTTTTTCGTTTTACGGTTGAGTTTTTCCGCGAACCGGATGCGCAAATTGGTTTTGTTGCATTTGGGTGGATGACGAAAGGGCAATGGTTGTCTATTCCCATGATTCTCTTAGGAATGGCCGTATGGTTATGGGCGTATAAAAAGAAACCTTTGATCTGATGACTGTCTCTGCACTACAATTCAAAAACCAGATAAAAGAGGTTATGCATGCAGCCATATTTAGATTTTTTACGACATATTCGTGATGATGGGGTAAAAAAATCCGATCGCACGGGTGTTGGGACAATGAGTACATTTGCTTATCAAATGCGTTTTGATTTAAGCAAGGGGTTTCCTGCGCTCACTACCAAAAAATTAGCATTGCAGAGCATTATGCATGAATTGTTATGGTTTTTAAACGGCGATACTAACACACACTATTTGCATAAAAATAATGTAACGATCTGGGATGAATGGGCGGATCAACATGGCGATTTAGGGCCTATTTATGGAAAACAATGGCGAGCATGGGGGGCTGCAGATGGAAAAATGATCGATCAAATGAGCAATTTGATTATGCAAATTAAACAAAATCCTGATTCACGCCGTTTGATTGTCAGCGCATGGAATGTAGGTGAGTTATCCAAAATGAAATTACCGCCATGCCATCTCTTATTTCAATTTTATGTGGTAAATAAAAAATTATCTTGTCAATTGTATCAGCGTTCAGCCGATGCATTTTTAGGTGTTCCATTCAATATTGCTTCTTATTCTTTATTGACATACATGGTGGCGCAACAATGCGATCTTGACGTCGGTGAATTTATCTGGACGGGGGGGGATTGTCACCTTTATTTGAATCATCTTGCGCAAGTGGATGTGCAACTGACTCGTATACCTTATGCATTACCGCAATTGATGATTAAGCGAAAACCAGCTTCGCTGTTTGATTATAAGATTGAAGATTTTGCAATTTTAAATTATCAAGCACATCCGCATATTAAAGCAGAAGTTGCGGTTTAGGGGGTTATTATGCGATATAGTTTATTCATTTTTTTAATGTTACATAGTCTTGCTGTATTAGCGGTCGAGCAGGTTATTTGCGAGCCTGTGATGCTCAAATCGCAAAATAAAAATATTGTTCTTCCTGGCGTTGAGCAATCACGCATGATGCAAGTCTATTTTTTTAAAAATATTTCAGCGCACAGTATTTGGTTGGATCATCCAGAACATCGTTCTGCTAATGCAGGTTGGTCTTCTTATTTACGTCCAGGTCATTCTTCTGCATTATTAGTGAATCGCAAAAATTTTAGTATGAGTTGTGCTGTCATTAAACCAGGTAAAGTAGAGTACCTTGATTGTGCAAAAGAAATTATCTTATGTACACCTAAAGAAGTGACTATGACAACCAAGCCTCGTAAGGGAACGTATTGGTTAGTAGAAGATAAAGCATGGGATGATTTAATAAAATCTCTTGCAAAACGCGGTGTGGAGATAAAATGACAACAGATAATCAAAACGAATTAGTAGTCCACGCGATTAATACATTGACTGAAAAGATGAGTATAGTGCTTTTGCAGGAATTTTTAAAATTGCCGAAAGAATTACAAATTAATCTTGCTTTAATAAAATCAGCTCAATTGCTTTTGGCAAATATTTTATGTCAGGTAGCGGTTAGCCAAGAAGAATTAATGAAATTAATAGATGAACAGGATGGGGAAATCAAGGAATTAACCACTAACTGCGCATTCACTGCTTTTGCCAAGAAGTTTCAAGTAAAAAAACATTAGAAATGAAGAGCATATTTATTGACTGTGTTTCTATGAAGGGGTGATGGATTATGCGCAACATGAAAATTCAGATAACGGATGTTACTATTCAGGATGTTCGTTTTCCTAAAGTACATGAGAAAAATAATCATCATTATTCTATAGCCTATGTCACGCTGCAGACGAATCATCCTACTTTACAAGGTTATAGCGCAACGTTTATTACGAATGATTATGCACTCTATGTTGCTGCAATCAATCTCTTAAAACAGCAACTTATCGGCAAAAAATTATCAGCTATTACGGAGCACATAGGCGAATTTTGGCAGCATTTAACAAGAGATAGTCAGTCACGCTGGCCGAACTCGAATAAAAGCATTCTTTATCAAACCACGACAGCTATTATGAATGCGGTCTGGGATTTGTGGGCGCGTAGAGAACAAAAACCTTTATGGCGTTTGATTGTGGATATGACCCCGGAAGAATTGGTTCGCTGTCTTGATTTGCATGATGTGAGAGATGTGCTGACTGTAGAAGAAGTGTTAACTATTTTGCAAAAAAATGCGTTAAGCAGAGCAAAACGCATTAAAGATTTGTTGCATACAGGTTATCCTGTTGCTGCGGCGAATGATTATCACGTCAATGGGTGTCGTTTGAGTGGTGTGAATCATATGCTGACTTTATTGCTGCTGGCGGCAAAATTGAATGTTCCTATTCGTCTCGATAGTAGCGGATCAGGATTTGGCGAATATGTGCAACACTTAGCAATGGTCGATTATATTTATATATCGGGCACTCTGAAAAATCGCGTGTTAGAATACCCAGAATATTTAAGTGAACATTTTAAAGCGCCTGCTATGATTAGAAATGGACATTATCAAGTACCGCTGGCACCAGGATATAGTGTTGAAATCAAAAAAAATTCATTGATGCAATATGGTTATCCGCACGGACAGGCATGGCAAGCACAGTAAACAACAGGGAGATTCACAATGCATTTTCCTCTGACGGATTCACATTTGCATCTTTGGGACAAACAACATTTACAGTATCCGTGGTTGGAAAAAACGCCTTTATTAAATCAATCCTTCTTGCTATCAGATCTGATGGAAGCGACTCATTCATTACATATTGAATCATTTGTTTTTGTGCAAGCAGGTTGTTCACCTGCGCAATCGTTAGAAGAAGTCAATTGGGTAACGCATCTTGCAAAACGCGATGCACGCATTCATGGTATTGTGGCGCATGCCCCTCTTGAGCAAGGTATTGATGTAAAACCTTATTTAGCTACATTACATCAAAATAAATTAGTCAAAGGTGTGCGCCGTTTATTACAAGCAGAAGCGGATGATTTTTGCTTGCAACAAAATTTTATTGATGGAGTACGATCACTCGTTGAGTTTAATTTTAATTTTGATATCTGTGTGAAAGCCCCTCAATTGCCAGCCGTGATTCGTTTGGTAGAACAATGCCCAGAAATAAAATTTATTTTAGATCATTTGGGCAAACCGAATATAGCAGAAAAACAATTTGATTCTTGGCAAGAAAATATTACGCGTTTAGCCGCATTGCCGAACGTGTGGTGTAAAATATCGGGTTTGATCACGGAAGCGCATCATCAAACATGGTGTTCTGACGATTTAAAACCCTATATTTTGCATGCAATTAATCAATTTGGTTTCGATCGCGTGATGTTTGGCAGTGATTGGCCGGTCGTGAATTTGGCCGGTAGTTATACGCATTGGGTGCATACCTTATATGATTTGCTGCATACCTATCCAGAATCCGAATTAAAAAAATTCTTTCATCAAAATACCTGGCGTTGTTATAGATTAGAATCTGAAATTGTGGAAATATAAGGGGGATTTTATGAAACTACTCCGTTACGGTATTTTAGGCGCTGAAAAACCAGGTTGTCTTGATTCGGAAGGTAACCTTCGTGATTTATCTTCACATGTTTCTGATTTAACTGGGCAGGTATTATTGCCTGAGAAATTAAACGAGCTGCGTCGCATCAAAATAGAAAATTTACCTATTGTATCGACTAAAGAGCGTCTGGGCGCACCTATCCATCATGTCGGAAAATTTTTATGTATTGGGTTGAATTACAAAGATCATGCCGCTGAAACAGGTGCAAATGTTCCAGTTGAACCTGTGTTGTTTAGCAAAGTCACCAGTTCTATCTGTGGGCCGTGTGATGATTTAGTTATTCCAAAAAGATCAACGCACACCGATTGGGAAGTCGAATTAGGCGTCATTATTGGCCGTCCTGCTAAACGTATTGCAGAAAAAGATGCCTTGAATTATGTCGCAGGTTATTGCGTGATAAATGATGTCTCTGAACGGCATTATCAATTACATGGCACAGGACAGTGGATTAAAGGCAAAAGCTGCGACACCTTTGGACAATTAGGCCCATGGTTAGTGACGGCTGATGAAATTCCAGATCCACAAAAACTAGCGTTATGGTTAGAGGTGGACGGCAAGCGTTATCAAAATAGTAATACAGGTAATATGATTTATAGCGTGGCTTATCTTGTGAGTTATCTCTCGCAATTTTTTACATTATATCCTGGCGATATTATTTCAACGGGCACACCCGCGGGAGTTGGTCTTGGGCAAAAACCGATACCCATTTATTTGAAACCAGGGCAAGTGGTGAAGCTTGGCATTCCTGGATTGGGCGAGCAGCAGCATTTGACGGTAGAGGAAGCGTAAATGTATGAAAACAACCTATTGTTTTATTGATCTACCTATGAAAACAGCCGTCTGTTTTATTGACTTAAAATAAAAATAGCCTATAATTTAGGGCTCAGTACACGACAAAATTTTTATTTTGACTCCGTTCGTGCTGAGGAGGCGCGT
>CAZAEO010000003.1:0-44336 GCA_964484285.1 uncultured Coxiellaceae bacterium
CGGCACTTGTTGTATCGGAGGTGAAGCAGTCGGCGCTACAGCTTGAACCGACGGAGTAGGAGGAGCCGCTTGCTTTGTTGGGGTACTTTGCGGAGCAAAATCTGTTGTAGGAGGTGCGGATGACGGAACAATTAATCGATAAACTATTCCCAATAAAACAATAAAAACAACTATCCCAATGATGATTCTACGATGCTGTTTTAGTTTATCCACTAAACTTTCTTTTGGAGAGACGGCAACAACTGTTGCTGTTGTATCTTTAACAGTCGCATCCACTTCCATTTCGTAATTAGACTGCTCATCAGAAAAGTGGTATTCTCCCTCCTCCTGACCTTCGAACTTATCATCATATCGCTCATTTACCATCGCTATATCGCCCCTTGAAAAATTTTCTCACTTCTACCCTTCCTTGGCTCTAAGCTTTCTCAAAGATGCATCTAATCTTATCAAGTATAATCCTAAATTCGGCAGTTGCAACCGTAGCGAGAAGAGCTAATGTATTGAAGATACGCACGTTAATTACATGAATAATTACAAAAATAGCCATTATGTCACATCTGCCATAAACAATACGCCCACACCTACCCCTGCATCGACTTTAACAGTCGTAGGCTGATTTATATTACTTTGCACTGCACTGGTAAAAGCCGTACCTACTTGACCCAAGGCGACTGCGACATTTTTACCGAAACTTAACTCTGGGTGGGTTGTTGATGTACCAAAAATACCTGTCGTGCTACTACCTGCATTTTGTATGCCGCTTGCGAAACCAGTCAGGAAAGAAGAAGCAAACAGCGCCCCGTAACGCATAAGATAATGATAATTAACATGACTAGCTAAGACGGTACGAGCCGTATCAGGATCAATGGCAAAAGCAGTGACATTTTTAGTTTTTAACCAATCCTCTCGATCCATCAAATTAAAATTAAGGCTCACTTTATCTTGCCCTTGAGCTAAAGCAAGCTTCCCAAGCAATTTAGCCCCTTTGTAAGGCCCTTGCACAATAGTCACGAGAACAGGCGTATCTGGATAATCACTATCAACAGCCGTATCCAAGACACCAAAAAGAATAGTTCCTGCTTTAATCAATGGCTTAGCAGTTGCATCCTCTTCATCTTTGCCCCCTGCCTGGCGCCTCAATCCATCACGCTCTAATAAACTCGCAGACTTAGCTGCAGCAGTAGGCGGTGAACCTGCTTGATGTGCCATTTTCGGCGGCTGCCAAGCAGCAAGCAACGATTGTGCTTGATTAGACATGGCTGCTTGAATTTGCTGGATTTTTTGCTGCCTATCTTCTAAAGCTTGTTGCTGAGCTTGCGCTGCTGCCGCCAAAAATTGCGCGGCCTGACCAGGAGCAGAGGGAGCCGCGCCTGCAGGTTGCGCGGCTTGCACTGCTTGCTGCAACTTAGCAAATTCTGCTGTGCCTGGAATAGACGTTTCAGCAATAGGTGCCGTTGAAATAAGAGGAGCCGTCATGGCTGCATATTGCTGCATTAAATTAGCTGCGGTTTCTGGAGAAAGTAATCCGGCTTGCACAGCACGCTTTAATTCATTTGCATATTCAGTGACTGACGCATTATTTCCTTGCAGTCGCGCCAGACGCTGCGCTGCTGCTTTTAATTCATTTAATTTT
This sequence comes from uncultured Coxiellaceae bacterium, assembly GCA_964484285.1. Taxonomy (GTDB): domain Bacteria; phylum Pseudomonadota; class Gammaproteobacteria; order DSM-16500; family DSM-16500; genus CAZUQP01. The sequence goes on from CAZAEO010000003.1 coordinate 1,634, forward strand.
TGACAAGTGATAGGAATAGATGTAGAACTTTGCGAACCTGAAAGTTTCTTTTGTAAATTTAAATCATTTTGACACGCTATTTCTGCTTGTTGAATCAGCGATGCTAATGCGTCCGCGGGTCCTAGCAGATTACGTTTTGCTTTGTATTCCGCTAATAATTTTGCTGCTTCTGCTGGTGTCAATTTACCTTCTGCGACTAAACGATCCAACGCTGCGGCATATTGATCAACTGGAACATTTTTGTTTTGCATCTCTGCAAGTTGATTCGCAACATCCTGAGTAATTGCACCTGCTTTAGCTAATTGTTTCAATCCAAAAATACCTTGTTTTGTTGCTTCGCGCGCTTGTTGCTGTGTGTATTGCGAAAGTAACGCTGCTGCAATTTGCGGAGTAATTTTGCCTTCCGCAGCTAAACGATTTAATTCTGCTGCATAATCAACCGGCTTAATGCCACTTTTTTGTAATGCAAGTAATTGATTAGCTACATCCAACGGCAATTGACCCGCTTTAATCAAGCCATCCATGGCGGCTGCGCTTTCATTTGCAAGTACATTTTGATGTTGTTTTTTATATTGCTCTAACAACTGTCGCGCTTGTTCTGGAGTTAATTTTCCTGCCTTCACTAAATCATTTAAGGCAGCTGCATATTCATCGACAGGCACATTATTTTTTGCAAGGGCCAACAACATGTCAGCATCTTTTTGTGGAAGCTTGCCCGCTTTCACTAATTCTGCAATAGTATCCGCAACATTGATTTTATCATCGCTCGGACAAAGGACTGTACAGCTGGTCTGTTGAGAAAATCCTTCCTGTTGTGCTCCCGGAATATTCACCAATGTGGGAACTGCGCTTCCGCCCGTAATTTGCGCCTGCTGTGCTGCTTGTACATTTGCTTGCATCAAAGCACGATAATATTCAGGTGAAAGTTGACCGCCCGGTACAGATTGTAATCCAGGAGGAGCCGATGCAACACGTGAAGCACCTGTTGTGCTCACCGATTGGCTCAAATAACGACTACCTAAAAAAATCACTAAGGAAATACCCACAACAGCAGCAAAAATCAAAAATATCCTTGATTTTGCATCCATTGTGGAAAAAAATTTGAAACTCGGCAGCTTAAACTTAATCGCCATCAGAATCCCTCAATCTTCAGTTCGATCGGCTCTCCATATTGAGACACTAAGACTGAGGAGCTTTTTTGTATCTCATAAGCATACATTCCGTCAGGACTGACCATTCTGCCAATCCAACCCGGAGAAAGCACTGTCAAACGCGTACGAAGATACATTTTATCTCCTAACAACCACGCTAGACAATCACCTCCTAGCACCTTTAACTGCTTACTGCCTGGAGGAGCGACTCCATCTAACACATTCAACAATAATTGGTTAGCACTATTAGGTAACCCTGTCCCTGTTGGCAAATCTTTTGCATTGGGACCAATACCTGCAACATGAATATCAGTACGATAATCCACAACACGCTGGCCTAATACTAAAGCCAGAGTAACAGGCGTTGGTAATCCAACAAGTCTAATCACCAAATCACTGTCCCCATAAGGTGAAGTAGCTTGAATCAGCAATACATTGCTTTTACCGTCCCATTGAATATTCGTTTTTTTGGGATCACCGATATCAAAAGATGCAACAGGCCAGGGAGACCCTGTTGAATCAACAAACACTAATGATGTGACATATCCTTGAGCCAGTCGAATCGCGGGAGGTGTGGTTCCGGGTGCCAGGTTAACCATAATCGTTGATGAAACAGGTTTAGGCGGAATAGTAGGTGGGGTCGCCGCTGCTCGCTGTGATTCATCGATCAGTTGTCGTAATTTTAGAACTTGTTGTGGTGTCATCGGAATATTTTGTTGCATGAGCGAATCAAATGCCTCAGCAGCTTCTGGACTCGGTTGATTCGCAGGAGGTAATGATTTAAGCATCACTCTTTGTGATTGGCTATATGTCATCGGTTTTGACCTCATCACGCGGCTTTGTGGCTGCATCACTGGAATAGCTATGGGAGGAGGAAGAGACGACGAGGGCGGAAGAGATTGAGCAGACAACAATCGACCCTGACCATTATTTTTTAACCAACTCTGGAATTGTGCCAAATCAGATTGTAGGGAAACACCTGCATTTTGAGGTAGCACTTGTGAAACGCCCCTATCTTGAGGTGATGTTTGTCCCCACACTATTTGCTCTCCACTGAGTAACCCCAGCAGAATAGCCATGCTCATTGTTTTGATTCGCGTGTTATTCATTGATTCTGATCTGGTCGCCCCCTCCCTTTAGCACAATGATTTTCTCTATCCCTACTCCTGATAAATTATTTTGTGTGGAGACTCTTACTACAAGTGCCTGAATAACCAAAGGCACTGTATTGATCTTTACCGAACTACTATAACCGAGATTAATTGGCATTTGTATCCACCAACCATACACTCCTTGTATCAATCCTTGATTTAAGATAAAAGGAGCGCCCGCCGCATTTGCATTAATAAATAATTTCGAGCTCACAATATTATTATAATCAGCATACATCTTAAGCTGATCTAAAAAACTCTTCCAGCCATTCGCTGTAAAATAGTGAGACGCCGTATTGAGTTGTTGATTATAGTTAACAAAATCAAATGTAAAAACTGACGGCAACACATCACTGCTCCATTGTATCAAGTCAGGCTGTTTTAAATAAGGTTGATCAACGGGCACCAGAGGTAAAATCCGAAATTCATCTCCCGTAGCAAACCTAACGGGTAACGGTTTTGATACAAACAAATAAATGGAGGTACTTATCAATAAAATAATCGCACCCAGCAATACCAGGAAAGCAGATAACGCCTTATAAAAACCATCCCGATAAAAATCATCTCTGAGACGAATGAGTTGTAGCTCTTCCTCGGCCATTGTGCGTCATCGCTTTTAGAAAATAAGCTGAAATTGAGTATATAGCACACCTGGAAAATTGTATAGCGGATCACCTATATCTAAGTCGTCGCAATATTGGCTATCAATTGTAATATCCCAACCCCTTGATAACTTTGCAGCAAACTTTGACGTTGCACAATCATTGTCACAATCAGTGGATTTTGGAATTTAGATCGATCGTTAAAAGGTGGATACAAATAAGTAACCAGTACAGGCATTTCAAATTTCCAGGAATAGGCTCCCGCTAACACACCCTGCACCAATAATTTAGGTGGAGCAACGACTTTCGCAACGATCACAAATTTACGCGTTGTTAATGCACGAAAATTATTCGATGCACTGAGTGCTTTCATATAATTTTGCCAGCCGTAATGGGTAAAATATTTTTGTGCACTTTGCAATTGCGCATGATAATTAATGAAATCATATGAATAGGCTGCTTGTACTGCTTCAACTGCCCAATTAGACACGTCCTGGGTCGACATGCTTGCAACTGACAAAGGTTCTTCATGCAGCAGCCTGCCTATTTTATCTGTTGGAAAATAAAGCGGTTCCGTGGGATGCCTAACAAGATAAATAATAATTCCAATCAAAACTAAATTGACGATGATGCTGATGATGTACACGGCCAATATGAAGCGAAATTTATGTCGGTAAAAGTTATTCCGCAAATGCACCCTAACCAGCGCATCCTGTTTAATCGTTGTATCATCTGCATTCATACAGATTTCCCTTACATCATCACAAACTGATCGATACCAATCCCTGCCGGATTGACTGTCGTTGGCACTTTTACAATAGTAATAATCACTGTAAATCCTTTACGTGAAGTTTGTTCGGCACTTTGATATGTCACTAAAAAAGGCATTTGAATACGCCAAACAAATCCACGTCCTGGTAAATCGCCTTGATTAGAAATGATTGGCGCACCAGAAACAACTCCGTTAACAAAAAGTTGATTCTGAGCAATCGTTTGAATCAATCCATAAATTGAAGCTTGATAATCACCCCATCCTGCTTCGGTAAAATAGGGTCTCGCAGCATCAATTTGTTTATTATAATTAACAAAATCAAACGTATATGCTGCAACAGCTGCCTTACTCGCCCATCGAATCAACGTACTTGATAATAAATTAGGTTGATCCGACGCAGTTAATTGTATCTGTTGATTATTAGATGACACTGCAAAAAATTGTGGTAACGGGCGATGAAAAACCTGATAAAGCACAACAATGACCAGCGCCAATAAAATCGCCAATGCAATAAGCAACGCTATAATAATTGACTGATAACGATCGCGATAAAAATCGTTATTTCTATTCACATCGGCTTGTCTTGAATTTGACATGTCACCCTTTCCCTGATTGTACAGGCGGCATAGGAATAATCTGTCCCTCTGTGGTCGTTGCGTAATACTGTGGTGGTGCTCTAAATAAAACAAGATAAATAATTCCGCCAATTAACGCGATCATAATCGAAACTGAAACTAGCAATGCAACCAATGTATTGCGATATTTTTTACGATAAAAATCACTTTGGATGTAAGCAGATTCCTGTCTATTCGTTATCATACTGGCAACTTCTCTAATGTAATTTCAACTCGATAATTATCTCCACCCGCCCAATCATTCGCATCTGGTTTTTCCACTGGGTTTAAACCACCGCCACCTTCCGCATATAACATGCGAGTATTAATACCTGTACGCCATAAATATTTTATAACAGCATTCGCTTGTTCTTGTGATAAAGCATGATTAATACGCTCGGGCCCGATAGGTGTCGTGAACGCAGCTACTTTGACCATCCTATTAGGATAACCACTAATGAATCGTGCAACTAAATTCAATGTTTTATAGGCATACGGATTAAATTCCGCACTTTGATCTGCAAACAAATACCGTGAAGGTAAGGCAATAAGTACTTGATCACCTAATACAATTATCTTATTACCGCGATTAATAATTTGATCAGCTAATGTAGTATTGGCATCAATATAAGCGCCTAATGCACCTCCAAAAATCGCTCCTCCTGCAGCACCAGGTAGTATGCCAGTGCCGCCTGACGTAAGTCCCCCTGCTAACGCACCGGTTGCACCGCCTAGCATGATACCTTTTGTGGTTTGACTAGTGCCTTGATACGATTCAGCCAGGCCAACATCGCCATCACTCAACATAGAGTTTGTTGTGTCGTAAACAGAATACACTTGACTTGCTGCACCACGTGATACATTAGAAGACGCGCAACCTTGTAATAAAATAATAAAAAATAATATTACCCCATCACGTATCATCTCAATTTTTATGTTCATCTTACTTAGGATCCTTTCATTTTTATCTTCATTCTTTAGGTGCCTTTAAACTTGCTACATAATCTGCTAATTGTTGCGCGGCAAGAGTGACTTCTTCTACTGATAAAAATAATCCCATCACATCCGGTGGATAATCTGTCGCATTTAACATGTCCTTAAGAATTTCATTCGTCATGGCATGCGCTTGCTGCCCTGAACGCCCTAAAACCCTTTCTAGTAATTCTATTTTATCTTTAATAAACGCTTTATTAATCAGTGGTGCTTCGAAACGTTCTAGATTTGCGGGCTCCATCAATGTCTTAACATCTTGTCCTAATCGAACTTTATGAAAGATATTAATATGCGATTCATCCACTATTTCTGGAACAACTTCCTCTTCTTCTTTAGTTTCTACTGCGTTGCGATTATGGAAAGCCAATAAAGCAGAAACGCCGCGCTCAATCGGATTCACTTCAGTTTTTTCATTCATGACTTGAGTGATGATACGAACTTCTTCTGATTCCTCTAACACATGACTTGCCATATCATATTGCTGAGCTTCTACGATTTCTGCAAATTTTTCCAATCGATTTTCAAGATCAATCAAAATGCGTCCAATAGGCTTCTCTACTTTTAAAAATTGATTAATCCGTATGCGCTCTACAGGTTGTGGATTAGCGAAAAACAAATATGCCCGAACAATTTTGGATTTGAAAAAAATATGTGCTTCACCTTCGCGCTGTTCTTTCAAATCCAACAAATCAACCCGCGCACGCTTTTCCGAAGAAGCACTGCGGCTATCCATATAATTATTTAAGATACTTTGCGCATTAGTCTGAAATGAATCGACTTTTGTTACATACGATTCACCCGCTGTTTTCTGGAAAAATTCCCAGGTTTCCATGGGATCTTCTAACTTCATACAAATTTTGATGTTGGTATTTGCGCCAATCGATGCGGCTTCTTCTTTTGACGCTTTTTGGAAAGCAGGTAAATCTTGTCCGGCAAAAATAACCGAAAATCCTAACGAACGTGCTTGCGCTGGCACTACAGCAAAACCTTTTACCGCATAATAACCATACTCATCCAAAATACACATGTAAGGTGTAGGTGAATTAGTAGGTTTGCGCGTAATGACTTCTTTGTAAGTTCCTTCCACTGATTCTCCTAAACCGGCTGCCATCATCGCTTTGAGTGAGGCAATAATCACTTTACCTAAGTTAGATAATTCATCCGGTGACTTTTCCAAAGCAGGTAGCAAAACCACTAAAATACGCCTATTTAAGACGACATCTCTTAAATCGACTTCCGCTAAATTAGTCCGAATAATATGTCCATATGTGTCTGCTAACGAACCGAATACACGCGTTAATTGCATGGTGATAAACCCGTGCTGTTCAAACACTTGTGAACTTTGTTTACCTTTTTTGGATTTATCAAATCCTGGTAGAGTCAAAAGGTAATTCATGATGGGCTCTAAAATGACATCAGGCGCATTGGCAAGACTAACTGGTTCTTGATTATCACGAATAAACATTTTATCGATGCCAATTGCTTCTAACCGCGTTAAATCAAAATAATTACGAATGGTATTTGCATCTAATAAAATTTTTCCTTGATCGCGCATGTAAACCAGCACTTTCATCAGTGCTTCCACAAACACGATAGCACGGCCTTTCCACATATCGCCATCGGGTGTTTGTGATGATGAATCCATCAAGCTCACGACCAACTGAGATAACATGCTTGATGAGCCAGTACAGAAAGGATTCATCGTGTTAGAAAGACGTTTTTCTTGTGCACCCACTACATCGCGCGCACCCGTCATGAAATTAATCAACAGCAAATCATCTTCTCGCCCCATAGAACGTGCCATTGAAAAAACTTTAGCAAATAAACTGTTATCACCTTTACCGTCCACATATAAAAAACCGCTTCCTTGAATTAAGGCGTTATAGGCAAACGATACAAGCGCTTCTGTTTTACCGCTACCGGTTGAACCAAAAATAAGAACGTGGGTACGCATGTCATCATTATTAAACCAGAGCTCTTCTTGTGTTATTTTTTTATTGCCAAAAAAACAAATTCCACGCGCTTTACGCGGCTTAGTAGAACCTGGTGCAGGATCATTATAATCTAATGCTTCAGAGCGCAAGGGCATGCGGAATGGCAATTTGAATTTTCGTGTCACTGCGTAAAAAAACAAGCTCACTGCAATCAGAAATAATACTTCGGTAATGGGCGTAAAAATAAACGTACCGATAGCAAACCCCATTAGCACACTAGCACTATTAACCGGATCTTTGAAAAAATCCACAAACTTCATGCCAAGCGTGCGCGTATCTCGCAGCAATAGGCGCGGTGCAAGTTCATGTTCTTCTTCTAAACCACGTTGATGCATAAATGCTTACCTTAGTTCAATCCTTTTCATCCGGTTTATACAAAATTTCCTTAAGTGCTAGGCCTAATGCATTCGTAGCCTCTTCCACCATAGGCACTAATAATCGTTTACCAAGCTCCCTTTCAGCTATCCAATGAGCGAATGGCCCTGCCACTTCCACAAATGGAGTCTGTCGACCAACCGTATTTAACATATACCACAATCGACGATCCACCGGTTTAAGCCATAAAAAATCAGCAGATGCTTGCACGCCATCGCTACGCGCCGCATCTAACATTTCAGCCATAACCGTCAGCAAATAAGCATGCGTCTGAAGAATATGCTGAACTACTTTTGTATTTACGTATTTCTTGCATAGCTCATCAGCACCCGTAAAATCCAATTTTGCATTAGCAGAATGATTGATACGTGCAAACATATCTGCCGCTGCTTTTCCATCACCGTTAATACGTGCAGCAAAAGCACTAAAAAGCGCTTTTACATGCGGTTGCACCCGATCTATCCCGGGCCAAAAAGGCCCTAACTGAATAACAAACAATTTATTCGCTTGCCCACGTTTTAAATTGACATCAATTTTATTCCATTCTTTACGCGTCATATCTTCTTGCGGTGCGCGTTTAAATTCCTCAAGCAAATGATAGCGTTTACAAAATTGCATAGGAGTTAATGCCATTGCCCAGGGGCCTATATCAATATCCGTTTTAACAAGATCCAATTGCGCGACGGGAGTAATCTGCGGCCAATTTTTTTTCTCCAATTGCGCTAAATCACGCATTGAATAAACGCGTTTAAAAATGCGCGTCGAACTAGAAAAAAAGATTAAAAAGGCTAAAATAAATATCACTACAACAAACGGGTAACGCAAATAACTTCCTACTGCCTCCCCTACCTTAACGACATAATCAAAAGTCACCTTACTGACGTCAGGGTCGTTTAACGTATTCATAATAGTGATACGCGTATCTTCGAGTTGATTCGTAAAAAAGCTAAGAAGTGTGATTTCAAATAATTTGATATGGAAATAAAAACTGATAATGGTTTTTTTGAATGATATCCATATGATGGCACCAAACACAAAAATGGCGCCCACAATCCATAAGACTGCCATGGAATTATCAGGTTGATTAGACTGCGACGCAGGACCTGCCATGTTTAATCATCCATTACATTATTCGTAAATTCAGTCAATGGTAACATGGGATAGGTTACCAACTGTATCAACTTAACACTCCCCTCTCGTTATGTTTCTAAACGGGAGAAGAATACTATACGGTTAACTACCTTGTTTTTCGCGAATCTCATCCAGCATTTTACAATCAATACATAATGTTGCTGTTGGTCTGGCCTCTAAACGACGTAACCCAATCTCTATCCCGCATACTTCACAATAGCCATATTCTTTATCCGTTAACAATTGTAAAGATTCTTCGATTTTTTTAAGCAGCTTACGTTCACGATCACGCGCACGTAATTCTAAACGAAACTCTTCTTCTTGACTGGCACGATCATTCGGATCAGCATAATTGACAATGTCATCTTTCATATGATGAACGGTACGATCTGCTTCTTCCATAATTTGCTGGCGCAATAACGTTAAAATTTTAGTGAAATGATCACGCATTTTAGCGCTCATGTATTCCTCCTTTTTTCTGGGCTTATAAGGGGAAATACCTAATACTTCCAAACTGGGCTCTAAAATGTCTTTCGTTGTTGACATATCTGTTCTCCTACTAATCTTTAATATTCTATGCTAAAACTGGAGTTGATACCAAATATTGCTATATTACTCTCAAAGCCCTCTTCTCCCGCATGTTACTCGATCGCGAGCGGCTATATCTTGATATGTATGTATTTCTGTATAACCCCATTTTGCAAGCCTCTCTTGTACCGCACCTGCTTGCAAAAACCCGTGTTCAAGCAACAGATAACCCTTAGGACGTAAATAGGATGTTGCGCCTTGAATAATCTGCCGAATATCCCCTAATCCATTTTCTTTGGCCATTAAAGCAGATGCAGGTTCATAGTGCACAGTATTTTGCTGTAGATAAGGATCGCCTTGAGCAATATAAGGTGGATTGCTGATAATCGCATCAAACTTGATCTGAGGTAATGCATTACACCAGTTACCTTCTACAAATAAAATGTTGGGAAAACGCAAACGCGCTGCATTCTTTTCTGCAATCTGCAATGCATTGGTACTGATATCTGTTGCATAGATTTCCCATGCAGGACGTTCGTGCGCAATCGCAAGCGCTATTGCGCCTGAACCTGTACCTAAATCTGCAATGACTTGCGGCATATCCGGTAATTGTTTAAGAACATGTTCAACTAACAATTCTGTTTCAGGTCGTGGAATCAGCGTATCGGGTGTCACCCTTATATCCAGCGACCAAAACTCTCGATGACCTGTAATATAGGCAATTGGAATGTTTTGTTTACGTTGTTCCAGTAATTTTTTAAAGGAACTCATTTCTGCATCAGACAAGAGTCGCTCTGGAAACGCCAGCAAATAACTACGTGAAACCTCTAAGATATATGCCAACAACACTTCTGCATCCAGCCGCGGTGTATCGCTTGCTGAAATAAGTTGTTGATTAGCCCATTGTAAAATTGCTGCGATCGTCGTATACAAAATTATTCACCCAATTCAGCAAGCAAATCTGCCTGATGTTCATGAATCAATGTATTCACCACCTCTGCAAGATCACCATTCATGATCGCTGGTAATTTATATAGCGTGAGATTAATGCGATGATCTGTTAAGCGGCCTTGAGGGAAATTATAGGTGCGAATACGTTCTGAACGATCGCCCGTTCCTACTAAATGACGGCGTGTTTCTGCTTGTTGCTGTTGTTGTTTATTACGCTCTTCTGCTAATAATTTTGCTTTTAACAATGACATCGCTCGCGCACGATTTTTATGCTGCGATCGCTCATCCTGACATTCAACTACCGTTCCTGTTGGCAGATGGGTAATACGAATGGCTGAATCCGTTTTCTGCACATGCTGACCTCCTGCACCCGATGCACGAAACGTATCAATGCGCAAATCAGCAGGATTAATATCAATCGCTTCAACCTCATCCACTTCAGGCATCACAGCAATAGTACACGTTGATGTATGAATACGACCTTGCGCTTCCGTTTCTGGCACACGCTGCACACGATGTACACCTGATTCAAATTTAAGACGCGAATAAGCACCTTGTCCCACAATGCGTAAAATAATTTCCTTATAACCGCCTTGCTCGCTCGTACTAGCACTGATGACTTCTACTTGCCAGCCTTGTGTTTCTGCATAACGCGTATACATACGGCTTAAATCGCCAGCAAATATCGCCGCTTCATCACCACCTGCTCCGGCACGAATTTCTAAAAAAATATTACTCTCATCATGAGGGTCTCGCGGTAACAACAACACTTGTAAATCTTGTTCTAATTTAGCTTGCAATGCTTCCGCGTTTTTTAATTCTTGTTTTGCCAATTCTTGCAGTTCTGGATCAGCTTCTTTTAATAATTCTTGCGCACCCTCTTGATCACTCACACATATTTTAAACCGTTTAAAAACAGCAACAATAGGCTCCAGTTGCGCATATTCTTTTGAATAATCACGAAATCGATTTTGTTCTCCAATCACGTCAGGATCAGCTAATAAAGCGCTTAATTCCTCGTGACGCTCTATCAGTGATTGCAATTTTTTTTCAATAGATGGCTTCATACTATTTCAGGCTCTGATTCAGGAATCGCAAATAATTGTTGTGCTAACTGTAATATTTCCAGCCGCCCCTCAAATCCTGCTTGCCGCAGTTGTACTGTCGGTGTATGTAATAATTTTTGTGTCAATGCACGCGCAAAAAAAGTCAATACGGCTGTTGGATCATCGCCACGCTGCAATTGACGCAAAGATTTCAACAATTCCGCTTCACACATATCTTCGATTTGCTTACGATAAGCACGAATCGTGGTGGCAACCAAATCGAGAGAATGCAACCACATAATAAAATCTTGCGAACGTTGATTGATAACTTCATGTGCTTTTTCTGCGGCGTGTTCACGACCACGCACATTTTGTTGAATAATCGTTTTCAAATCATCAATTGAATAAAGCTGCACATGCGGCAATTCTGCTGCGGACGCTTCTATATCACGCGGCACTGCAATATCCACCAGCAAAATAGGAGTTTGTCGTACAGCTAACATCGCTTGCGTCACAATAGGTGACGTGCTACCTGTAGCAGAAATCACAATATCAGCCATTGCAAGCGCTTCTGGTAATTCAGCAAAATGAATTTGCCCCACCGAATATTTTTTCGCAAGTTCACTGGCATTTTGCATACTGCGATTGACAAGCATCACTTGTTTTGGAGCATGCGGTATTAAATGCCGCAACACTAAATCCATCGTTGCTCCTGCGCCAATTAACAATACACATGCTTCAGTCAAAGGACGAGAAAAATGTTGCCGCACAAAAGTAACCGCTGCAGATGAAACTGACACAGGGCAGGCACCAATCGCGGTATTTGTCCGCACTTCTTTCGCAACAGAAAATACTTGTTGGAAAAGTCGATTAAATAAAGCACCCACCATTCCCGCTGCACAACTTTCCGAAAACGCTTCCTTCATCTGCCCCAAGATCTGCGACTCACCCAACACCATCGAATCCAAACCACACGCTACTTGCATGATATGTCGAACCGCCTGCTCATCATGATAAAAATACATAACCGGCATCAATTCAGCACGACTTAATTGATGATGCCGGCAAAACCAATCTGTTATCTTATGAATATCATCCGTATCGCAATAGAGTTCGGAGCGATTGCAAGTGGATAATAGCACTGCTTCGTGAATATCCTCATGTACAGCCAAATCTTGCAGATAAAGTGCTAATTTTTCTGCAGAAAAAACCACTTTTTCCCGTAACGCAATAGGAGCTGTTTTATGATTGATCCCACACACCATAATTGGCATAAGACGATGACTACCTTTAAAAGTGGGGGTATTTTATGTGAAATTACTTTGAAAGAGTAGAGGCAGGATTAAGGTCTTCTTCAAACGTGAGATCAATAACAGAGGAATTTGCAGCAGAAGACTGATAAAAAAACGTGTTACTCTGACGTGAAACGGACGCACTTCCCTGATGAGGAAAAGAAGAGCATTGAATAGGAAATGTACGATTTGCAGTGGATGATGCGTCACTCAGATCAACGTTCATCGATGTCGATGATGCGAATGGAAACCCGGAGTCAGGCACTTTCATCTCTACCTCTTCTTCCCTTGCCTCAGCAATGAGATGTGCATCACCTGCTCTCTTATCATCGCCTATCACATATTGCTGAAATCGTGCTTCGAGAGAAAATCTTTCAAAAACTAGCGATGAAAAACGGTCGAGACAGTCGTGCGTGACAGGATGGAGGGGTTCAATAGTCTCCTGATATTTCTTAACTAAATAGTTGAGCAAGTCACTCAGCGCGCTCAAATCATCTTGATTCGCTGTGTTTGCCACCCTCACCATAAAACCAATCAAATGATCTAACAACGTTTGTCTGTCAATGTCTTTTTCATTAATATCAAATTGATTACTATCAAAATCACCCATTTTCGTTCCCTGAGGTAACTCAAGCAAAGATTTAATGTGATTAACAACAGTTTGAATGTTATCTGGCCTGATAGATCGAATAGCTTCTTGCAAAGACAGCGGAAAAAAATCTGTTTCTTTCTTATCGCTCACTGTAGATTCCTGAAGAGACGATGAAATACTGTGCATCAATGTAACCGGGGGGTCGAGAGGATTAAACAGAGCACCACTTTCTCCTTGTATAATTCCCATACTATGATCGTTAGATTCCTGTTTTTTTTCGTCTTGAATAGCAGTAGCCTGTGCAGTCAACAAATTGGCTGATGGATTCAAAGAGAGGGATTGCGTTTGTTGTCTCTTATGTCTCACAACAGCATGAATACTATCTTTGTTCTGTTCTAGATGATTATGAATAACTTGAACTTCTTTTTTTAATTCAATCAATTCATTCTGAGAAATAAGACTCTGTACAGTCAAGTGCCCAATTTTTTTAATTAAAGCAACATATTGGTGATGCAATCGCCCTAATACATTGACTGGTGACAAATGAGAGAGACTCACAATATTCATCTTGTGAGCAGATTCCGATACATCTTCAAAGAGATTAAAAAACGCCTTATGTTCATCAAGAATATCTTTCCACTCTGTAATCTTTTGTTGCGTTTCTGATGTAACGTTGAATGATGAAGTTTTTTTAGCGGCCCGTTTCTCTTCAGTATGTCGAGATGTTCCATCCATCATCTCGACATTATTTGTTTCTTCTATCGCTTCATCTGTTCGAATAAAGTGCTTGACCATCTTATTAAAGTGCTGAAACTCATTATGCAATTCTTTCACTAATTGCTCTATTGAATTCAACGTCACTTTTTTCTTATTTTTAGCATCGTCTGGTTTTTGCCTTTTTTGTTTCGCTTGTGGCAAAGATAATTCTGAAGATGATGATTGTTGTCGTCTTTTTTTATTTTTATTTTTTAGATAAAGACTCGTATTCTCTGAATCCTCAATCAATTCGTAGGGAGCCGCGCCCTGAAGCTTAATTTTTTCAAAGGAAGGAATAGATTGCTTTTGTATGTTGTTAATCCCGATAACAAATTTATTTTTCAAAAATTTTAAAAAAAGACAATGTGGTGTGCTCCCCCATTGAAAATCAAAGATATGACAAATTTTATTCTTATTATTTTCATCTAATCGCAAACCACGTCCGCATCGTTGTATCTGGTTGTTATGAGAATGAGTCGGTCTCAGATTAATGATCACTTCGATTTCTACATCATCAAAACCTTCCTGCAAGATATCTGCGCCAGTTAAAATCGGCGCCCCATTCAATTTATGCTGTAAAATACGCTGCCGGCACTCTTCTTTGTCAAGCGACTCGAGCGCTTCTTTTACAACGACAGAATGCACTGCTTGCGCAACACAAAAAGGATGCGCTGCAAGAAATTCTTCTGCTTTTTTGGCATCCTTATTAAAATGATTATAAACATTTTTTTTGTATTTTTTTTCTAATTCGCCCTCAGGATCAATGTTTGATATAGGAATACAACGATTAAATGTCTCTGCTACTTCTTGTGCATGTTTGATACCCGCGCAAAACACGAGTCCCTTCTTACCACGAAAAGGGACTCCTGTGAATTTACTGATACCGTTTAAATAAATGTCAATCGCAATTAAATTATAACAAGGTTGATTGATGACTTTGGCTACGCTCCTTGAGTCAATTTCGACAGTCGAATCTGGCCTTGTTGTTTTTGAGAAAATTTCGACTGCTTCTTTGTTTTCATTTTTAGGAGAAACAATGGTGTAAGCGACTGGGCAATTGATTCCTTGTTTGATTGCTTCGCTAACCTCTAAAACAGGTATAGGATTGTCACTGCCGTCTTTTTGATAACCCAACAACTCATACACGCTCGCCAACCCTTTTGAATTCTTTGAACTCAATGCTTCTTTCAAATTGAGGACAGGTGTCGCAGTAAACGCTAAAACGGTGCAATCCTTATTTTTTATGTAACGAACCATCTCACTACGATTTTCAGATAATGAATTATGCGCCTCATCCAAACACACCATCCCTATCTGTTCCCACGGCACTTCTGCATAATGTCTTTGCAAACTCTGATAAGTCACAATCACAACATCATTTGTTTCTAATCTCTCTTTAATCTCAACTTTCGTTGAACCCAATTCAGCAAAACAGGTTAAATCAGGAACAAACTTCTTAAATCTCTCTTTTGTCTGCTCTAACAAAATTAAAGTGGGTACAACAATCATTACTTTTGGAGATGTGATATTCTGTGCTTTGGAAAGACTTTGACTAGACTGCTTGCTGAATGCTTCGTGAAATATTTTTTTACGCAGTTCTAGATCTTTTTTGCCTAATGGAATAAGTGTACTTTCTCTTTCTTTTTTTAATTCTTCTTCATGTGCTTTAACTGTTTTTTCTGTGTCCATGAATTGTTTAATAAGCCAAGAAAATAGAGCCGTCTTTCCTGCACCCGTCGGCAAAGGAAACACAGCATGACACGGACCTTTATCTAAATCCCTTTCCAGTTTTTTTAAATAAGCCCGCATCGCGGTCAATTGATGGGGTTTGGGTAAAGCGTGTGTGGGATTCACTAACCTTTCACCTTTTGATTCTAACCGCGCTGTCACGAGTGGAGCACAATGTTCTATATATTCTTTTAAGCGCGCTCTAAATGCAGACATCCACTCAAAGTGCAGACGGTCTTTGTCAGGTAAGGACGTTGACACGAAGGGTCGAATAGAAAGTTGCGGCGCCGGCTGCTTTAGTGGAGGCTGATCAGTAAAGTGCAGTAAATGCGTTGGTGGTTGCGGGTTTCTATTGACTATTGTAAATCCCATTCCATCATCGCTTTGCCTGACAAGCGTATATTTATTTTGAATCGTTACATTCGATGCTTTTTGCTCGACAACATAACACTCCAGCTTTTCTGGCAATAGGAGCGTACTGCCTCCTGAAAGGTCGCAACAAATAATCAATTTGCTTCCCGGTACAGCATTGGGCTTAAAGTTTCTCAAATCATATCGATTCGACGTTTTTAGCCTTAATTTTTTAATAAAGTACGCCTTTGCGTTATTCTGTAATTTATATACAGACAGTTGAACCCCACTACTTTTCTGCAATTCATCTTGTGAATATTCAAAGCCACAAATACTACCATCCGGCAATATAAGTTCTTGCTCATCATCATGCGATTTATTTAAAGATGATGAAGTCAAACGTGCCTTAACAAAAAAAGCCGACCTCCCAGCAAACATGAATATTTTCCTCGTTTCGTCGTTTTGATATCTTTTATACATCTATACGTCTAAACGCGTGCTCTGTACACGACAAAAAATATAAACCCCGGTGCCGTTCGTGGTGAGGAGCCCACAAAGTGGGCGTCTCGAACCATTTCGATTAAATAATGCTTCGAGACGCATGCTGCGCATGCTCCTCAGCACGAACGGTAAATTTTTGTCGTGTACAGGGAACTACGATATTAGCCTATCTAAAATAAAACGATTACCTTCGGGAAAAGTAAATTGTGTAAAATTTTTCGGATGAACCCAGCAAATACGCTGCCTTTCTTTGCCTTGCGGATTGCCTGAAAATGTGGTGACCTTCCAAACATCAAGCAACACCTCTCGATCAGAATAATCATATTCACATGTAAGCCAGTTTTCTGCTGTCATCACCTGAATATTGAGTTCCTCGTAGAGTTCACGCTGCAACGCTTGAAAAACTGTTTCATGTGGTTCGACTTTGCCACCAGGAAATTCCCATAAACCACCTTTGTATTTATGCTGAGGTCGCTCGGCAATTAATACTTCGCCCAGGTGGTTATGGATAATTCCAACCGCCACATGGATCACGTTAAGCTGCCGTGACAATGCTTATATTTTTTCCCTGAACCACAAGGACAGGGTTCATTACGCCCTACTTTTGGTTCAGCACGCGTAAATGGCACAACAACGGCATTGGCTGTTTGAGAGGCTTCCTTATTTTCTTGTGCAGAATCAAGAGCACTTGCATTCGCATGTTCGTATTGCATTTTAAAATTTAACGAATCACGGCGTTGCGCCTCAATTGTTTCGACATCTTGCTCAGCACGCACTTCAAATTTACTTAAAATGGAAATCACTTGATAATTAATACGCCCTAACAAATCAACAAACAATTCAAATGCTTCGCGTTTATATTCTTGTTTAGGATTTTTTTGCGCGTAACCACGCAAATGAATGCCTTGCCGCAAATAATCCATCGCGGCTAGGTGTTCGCGCCAAAAATTATCCAAGGTTTGTAACATGACTGCTTTTTCAAACTGGCGCAACACCGTCGGCTCAACTTGCGCTTCTTTGGTTTGATAAATATCTTTAAATGCTGCTTGAATCCGCTCACGCAAATTTTCTTCGTGCAATGTTTCTTCTTTATCTAACCATTCACGAATTGGCAAACGCAAGTTAAAATCTTTTTCTAATTGATTTTCTAATCCCACGATGTCCCACTGTTCTTCCAAACTGTGTTGAGGAATAAATTGATCAATCACATTCTCAACCACTTGTTGTCGAACAGATTCGATGGTTTCTGCAATACTTGCAGCCGCCAATAACGCATCACGCTGCTGATAAATCACTTTACGTTGCTCATTGGCAACATCATCGTACTCCAACAATTGTTTGCGAATATCAAAGTTATGCGCCTCCACTTTGCGTTGCGCATTTTCAATGCTATTGGTTAATAATCTTGATTCAAGTGAAGCACCTTTTTCCATGCCGAGACGTTTCATGATACCTGTCAAACGTCCGCCACCAAAAATGCGTAATAAATTATCTTCCAAGGAAAGATAAAATCGTGATTTTCCTGGATCGCCCTGACGACCTGATCGCCCACGCAATTGATTGTCAATGCGACGTGACTCATGGCGTTCTGTGCCTAGCACATATAAGCCGCCTGCTTGTATAACCTGATCATGGCGTTCTCGCCAGGCTGTTTTTCGTTTGTTAATTTCATCTTTATCAGGATTCTCTAAACCTTTTAATTCCGCTTCCAGATTTCCGCCCAAGACAATATCAGTACCACGACCTGCCATATTGGTGGCAATAGTCACCGTTCCAGGACGACCTGCTTCTGCAATAATATGCGCTTCTTGTTCATGGAATTTGGCATTCAAAACTTGGTGGGCAATGTTTTCTTTTTTCAAGCGTCCTGAAAGATATTCGGATGTTTCAATCGATGTAGTACCCACTAAAATGGGTTGTCCTGTCGCACAGGATTTTTTAATATCCTCAATAATCGCAGTAAATTTTTCCTCTGCTGACATGTAAACTAAATCAGCAAAATCTTCCCTGACCATCGGTTGGTTTGTCGGTAGTACGACCACTTCCAAACCATAAATTTGCTGGAATTCATAGGCCTCCGTGTCGGCCGTGCCTGTCATACCAGCCAGTTTAGTGTAAAGACGGAAATAATTTTGGAAGGTGATGGACGCAAGCGTTTGGTTTTCTTGTCGAATTTTGACTTTTTCTTTTGCTTCAACCGCCTGATGCAAGCCATCTGACCAGCGACGACCAGGCATAGTACGTCCGGTATGTTCATCCACGATCACGACTTCACCATTTTGCACAATGTAATCTACATCACGGTGAAACAACGCATGCGCTCGCAATGCAGCATTTAAATGATGCATTAATACGATATTATTCGCATCATATAAGCTTTCTCCGGCCTTCAAGAGCCCGCCATGCGCAAATATTTCTTCGACATGCTGGTGCCCTTCTTCGGACAAAAAGACTTGTTTGGATTTCTCATCAACCAAATAATCACCTGGAGCGTCTTTTTCCGCTTGTTTTGTGAGCGCAGGAATATATTTGTTAATTGCAACATATAATTCGGTACTTTCTTCTGCTGAACCGGAAATAATGAGAGGGGTACGCGCTTCATCAATTAAAATAGAATCGACTTCGTCAACAATTGCATAAGCAGGTGGACGCTGCACTTTATCAGCCAAACTAAATGCCATATTGTCGCGCAAATAATCAAAACCATATTCGTTATTTGTGCCATATGTAATATCAGCTGCATAAGCTTGCTGCTTCGCTTGCGGTAACATATTTGGCAAAATCACACCTACAGTCATGCCTAAAAAAGCATACAATGGGCCCATCCATTCCGCATCGCGCTTTGCCAGATAATCGTTGACTGTAATAATATGCACGCCCTTAGCTGGCAATGCGTTTAAATAGGCCGCTAAGGTTGCTACTAATGTTTTACCTTCGCCAGTACGCATCTCGGCAATATTGCCGCCATGCAGAACCATTCCCCCAAGTAATTGCACATCAAAGTGACGCATATGCAATACGCGCTTACCTGCCTCGCGCACTACAGCAAATACTTCGGGTAATAATTGATCTAAATTTTCCTCTTTTTGCAATCGCTCACGAAATTCTGTTGTTTTAGCGCGCAGTGCTGCATCAGACAATGCAGCCATTGCGGCTTCTAATCCATTAATTTTTTCAACGACTTTCCACATGTTCCGCAATATTCTTTGATTGCGGCTGCCAAAAATGCGTGTAACAAAACCCATTACCATAGTGCTGTGATCTTTCCTTAAAAGAGGTGGAAGCATCGCTTAATTTAGATGAAAAGTCAAACTGTTATGCTACAATTGACCTCATGACTCACTCTAATCTTACCGCTTATTTACATACTGAAAACAACACGCTTGGTCAGCTGCTATTAAAGCTAAATCAACTCAAGCAATGGAATAATTGGTTACACAATTGTTTACCCGCTGAAAAACTTCTAACTGAGCATTGCCAAATTGTTGGCTTGGATAAAACATCTCTTATTGTGATTGCTGACAATCCGCATTGGGTCACCCGTTTCCGTTTTTTTATCCCTGACTTACTCGTTAAATTACGATATTATCCTGATTTACAGGCTATTCGCGCTATTTGTTGCAAAGTAAAACCACCTTACTATCCTGTCGCTGCCCGGAGACAAACTAGACAACGCTTAATCATTTCGCCAAATACAGCAGATATTTTACAAAAAACGGCAATTAAAATTCAGAATGAAAAGTTAAAACATGTTTTGCAACGTATGGCGACGTATTGTCATGCCAGCGAAGGCAAGCATCCAGAAAATAGTGAAAAGTAAAAAAAGCAATAATCCACAGATTTGTGAAAATTTAAATTACGCATCAAGCACAAGAATTGGCTTTACATAGGAAATCGGCGCATCTGCAGGATCTTCAAAAGTCACATATTCCCACGCTTCTTGATTGGCAAGCAGTTTACGTAGCAACTGATTATTTAATGCATGACCTGATTTGTAACCGTTAAACGCACCAATCAA
This sequence comes from uncultured Coxiellaceae bacterium, assembly GCA_964484285.1. GTDB lineage: Bacteria > Pseudomonadota > Gammaproteobacteria > DSM-16500 > DSM-16500 > CAZUQP01. The sequence goes on from CAZAEO010000003.1 coordinate 22,180, forward strand.
ACTGGAGCCCAATAAATATAAATCACCTACTGCATCCAAAATTTTATGTCTGACAAATTCATCTTCGTAGCGTAATCCATCTTCATTTAACACCCGAAAATCATCAATTGCTACCGCATTATCTAAACTTGCGCCACGTGCTAAATTCATGGATTGGAGCTTCTCAAAATCAGCCATAAAACCAAATGTTCTTGCTCGACTGACCTCTTTGACGTAGGACGTACTGGAAAAATCTAATGTTGCTGTTTTTGTATGGGGTTTAAATACCGGGTGATCAAATTCAATCGTAAAAGTCACCTTAAACCCTTTAAATGGTTCAAAACACGCCCATTTATCTCCTTCTTTTACTTTGACTTTTTGTTTAATTCGAATAAAACGCTTTGGTGCATTCTGTTCTTGAATGCCGGCAGACTGCACTAGAAACACAAATGGCCCTGCACTACCATCCATAATAGGAATTTCAGATGCAGTCACATCAATATAAGCGTTATCAATGCCTAACCCTGCTAAAGCAGAGAGCAAATGCTCTACTGTTGCGACGCGCACATCATTTTTAATCAACGAAGTTGATAAAGTGGTATCACCCACATTTTTTGCCCGCGCTGATATGGAAACAATCGGATCAAGATCGATTCTTTGAAAAATAATCCCTGTATTAGGCGGCGCTGGACGCAAAGTTAATTCAGCGCGCTCACCCCCATGTAATGTAATTCCCGTAGCCTTAATAACGTTTTTTAAGGTTCTTTGTCTAATCATCATTTTTATAAGTTCACCATTAAATTTTGGAGAAATGGTAACATAAAAAGATTATTTATTAAATTAATAATTTACCTTACATCACATCTGTTTTACCCCTGATTAATTAGGGAATTATCTCTTTTAAAGATGACAATAAAAACAAAAATGCATAAAATGCACGCTAAAATGGCTAAATAAAACGAGCGATCCATGATTATTTGCATGTCCCCCAATGATTTTCCCCTTCTTTCTGTCACCCTTGACTTGGCTAAAAAATATAATGAAGAGGCTATTATCTATTGTGCAGAAGAAGCAAAACATATCGCTAGCACCCGAGATAATAGGTTAACCTTTATAGGACACGGTAACTTTGGCGTTTTCGGCGACCAAGATTTAGCTCCTAAAATGTTGGTCGCTGATTTAATTGCTTTTGAATTACCTGCCACGATCAAGATCATTGACCTGCTTGGATGCAATATTGGTGCAATATATAACAACACCAGTTATCTTACAGAGTTCGCCAAAGAACTGCTTAGATTTCCGTTGTATCAACATATTCGAGTCAATGCATTTACCAATTTAACTCCCAGCAATTCTATATCTGAAGCACGAATTTATTGCCATCTTTCTAAAGAAGGTTGCTACATCTGGCTAACAGGATTCACATTGGAGGCAAAAAAACAATATGATAAAGAACTCATCAAAACATTAAATGAAGAACAATTGGTTAAATTACAACAAAAAAGATACCAGCTTTATGAAAAAACCCTTACTCTTCATGAAAAAATAAGAGAATCATCCACTGCTTTTCCTATGAAGAAAGTCATCCAATCAAGATTTAAAATGCAATTATCTAACGCAAAAAAAGAATATGAAACACATAATAATCTATACCAACAGACAATTAAAACTATAATGAATCAATTAAAAGAAAAATATTCTCACATTTTCTACAGAACGGATGATATCAGACGTGCGTTAGATGATAATCGTAATTTTCATCATACTCTGACTCAATCCAATCTATGTGAAACACGCAAAACAGCGATCTTTTTACTCAATACTCACATCGATGATCTCAAAGAAGATTTATATGATGCCCAAAATAACTATCGAGCAATCCGCTTATTAAATCATTTCTTTGCTTTTAGTTTTCCCGAATCACAAGAAAACATTAAATATCAAATTTCTGTTTTTACAAATTTAGCTAATGTGATTGAAAATACGGAGACAACTATGCAGGACGTTTATTTAGCCTTAAGTAAAGCGTACTACAATCCAAAACTTGACAATGAAAGAAACCGATCTCTCGCTAAAAAAATATTGGATAGGTTTAAAATCAGCAGACTTTTCTTAAAAGCAATTTTAATGAATGAACTGTCAGAAGAAAAATCAATGCAATATAGTAGGTAACATGGCTTACATCGATCTTGAAACGCGACAAGTACGCCCCGTTACGCTTTTAAACGGGGCACAGGGTTGATAATTCCTTTTGTGTGATTGACGGAGTAGCAGGTTAAGCATCCACTTCTTCTTTACGACGCAAAAATGCTGGAATATCCAAATATTCCAATTCTTGTACTGAAGAATCTGCAACAGGTTTGGGAGCCGTGGTATGATGCATTGTATTCATAGCTGCATGACGACGCATGACTGCTGGTTTTTCTAATTGTTGATAATCAATGGAACCGTCTGCTTTGGTTGAATCCATTAATCTAACAGGCGACCCTTGTTTACGCCCGAGACCTGTTACAATGACGGTCACACGCACTTCATCACGCAGTTCCGGATCAATAACCGTACCTACCACTACTGTTGCGCCATCTGAAGTAATATTTTTAATGGCCTCACCCACTGCTTCAAATTCACCGATTGACATGTCTAATCCAGCTGTAATATTAACCAGAACACCTCGCGCACCAGTCATATCCACATCTTCCAACAATGGACTTGAAATAGCGGCTTCCGCTGCTAAACGTGCACGGTTTTCACCTGATGCAACACCTGTTCCCATCATGGCCATGCCCATTTCTGACATCACTGTGCGTACATCAGCAAAATCAACATTGATCAATCCTGGTCGCGTAATCAATTCAGCAATCCCTTGAACAGCCCCCCGTAACACATCATTTGCTGCTTTAAATGCATTAATCAACGTCACATTTTTACCTAAGACGCTCAGTAATTTGTTATTGGGAATGGTAATTAAAGAATCGACGTATTGAGAAAGATGCGCAATGCCTTGATCAGCCACTTGCATACGGACTTTACCTTCAAAAGAAAATGGCTTAGTTGTGACAGCAACTGTTAATATTCCCAATTCTTTGGCAATTTGAGCAAAAATGGGGGCAGCACCTGTACCTGTGCCGCCACCCATCCCTGCCGTTAAAAAAACAATATCTGCACCATTCAACACTGCTTTAATGCGTTCACGATCTTCTTCAGCTGAACGCCGCCCCACTTCTGGATTAGCACCCGCTCCTAATCCGCGGGTAATACTGTCACCTAATTGCAAAAGCGTAGTTGCTGATGAATTTTTTAATGCTTGCGCATCGGTATTTGCACAAATAAATTCAACACCTTCAATAGAAGCCGCCATCATATGTTCAACTGCATTGCCGCCACCACCGCCAATCCCAATTACTTTAATTACTGCATTTTGTACATTTGTTTCTGACAACTCAAACATATGATGACTCCTTTTAGAAATTCTTAGAAATTCCCCTGAAACCAACCTTTCATTCTGCCTAATAAGCCTTTTATGCTAGATTGTACTATCGCTTCGCGCTGAGTATCACGTTGTTGTTGCATACCATACAATAACAATCCAACACTTGTTGCATAGACGGGGTTATTCACAACATCTGCTAAACCGGTTACATGTTGTGGAGCGCCAACTCTTACTGGCATTTTAAATATGCGTTCTGCTAATTCTGCAGCGCCTTCTACTTTTGATGCACCGCCCGTTAACACAATACCTGCTGCAATTGCATCTTCTAGACCGCTACGCCGAATCTCTGCCGCTACCAAAGTAAAAAGCTCTTCATAACGCGCTTCAACTACTTCAGCTAATGCACGTCTGGAAAGATGTCTTCCAGGACGATCGTTTGCAGTAGGAATATCAATCATGTGGTTGGTATCCGCTAAATCTTGCAGAGCACAGGCATATTTTAATTTGATTTCCTCAGCGTTTCTGGCGGGCGTACGCAAAGCAATAGCAATATCATTGGTCACTTGATCACCGGCTATCGGTATCACTGCGGTATGACGAATAGAACCCTCTGTGAAAATAGCAATATCTGTCGTACCACCGCCAATATCGATCATACACACGCCCAGTTCTTTTTCATCATCAGATAAAATAGACTGACTTGAGGCAAACTGCTCAAGAACAATATCGCTTGCAGCCAAGCCACAACGTTTCAAACATTTCACGATATTTTGTGCAGCACTTACTGCACCCGTGACGATATGTACTTTTGCTTCTAAACGCACTCCTGACATGCCCACAGGTTCACGAATAGAATCCTGGCTATCAATAATAAATTCCTGCGGTAAGATATGCAGAATTTTTTGGTCTGCGGGGATTGCGACTGCTTTTGCAGCATCAATCACACGCTCCACATCTGTTTGTGTCACCTCCCGATCACGAATGGCAACAATGCCATGAGAGTTAATACTGCGAATATGACTGCCCGCAATACCAGTAAACGCAGAATAAATCTGACAACCTGCCATCAATTCAGCTTCTTCAACCGCTCGTTGGATAGATTGGACAGTCGATTCAATATTAACGACGACTCCGCGCTTTAACCCTTGGGAAGGATGTGATCCAAGGCCAATAATATTTAACTTGCCATCATTAGTTACTTCACCAACGATCGCAACAACCTTGGATGTACCAATGTCAATACCTACCATATAATCTTTATTTGGCTTCTTTGCCATAATTATGTCTTCCAGTTTATAAAACCGTTTTCCACCGTACTGCTAGCCCATTTTGATAACGTAAATCAATATAGTCTACATCAGATCCACGTCCACCGACTATTTTTGGATACACTTTCACAAAATGATGCACACGAGTCAAGATATCTTTATATCCCAAATTCACTTTCATTCCGTTTTCAAACGCTATATTCCATGATAAATCGTGCGTCAATTCAAGTCGCGCGATTTTTAAGTGTAAAGGTTTTACTAAATTAGTTATTTTTGCATAATACTGAAGCATGTGAATCTGCTCACCTTCAGGGCCAAGAAACTGTGGGATATCTGAAAGATGCGTTTTGAGTGGTGGAGTAAATATTTCTCCTGCTGAACTCAACAGGCTATTACTATTCCAACGCGCGATAGGATTTCTTTCAATCACAGCAATGCTAATTTGATCAGGCCATATTCGCCGGACAGACGCTTCCGACACCCACGGCATTTGCAAAATCTGTTCTTTAATCTGTTCTACATTAATGGCAAAAAAACCCTTGCGCACCAAAGGCTCTATCAGATGCTGCACTTCTTGTTGATCAAGATGCTTCACCCCATAGACACTGACTTGTTTGATGAGAAAATGTTGCTGTTCTTTTATTCTATTGACAAAAAAAATACTGCTTGCCAAGAAAACAATAAATAGAAAAACTTTAATTCCACTCTTCCCTGGGAATTGGATAGGAACCTGGCGCTTCCGTGTTCTGCCTAAAACCATGCGAGTACGATCCTGGATGAAAGAACAGCATCCCATTATCCTAAAAACAAGATCAAAAATCTACCGATTTATACTCCTAAATTCGGCAGCAGGTTGCAACTGCCGAATTTAGGATAATAGCTATTGTTCATTCAAAAGTGACGAAAGAGCAGAGCAATTTTTATCTTTCGATTTCCCGATAATACACACTTCTGGAATTAAATGGATGCCATGTTGCTGCAAAACAATCGTTCGCACATGTGAAATTAACGCTTCAATATCTGCAGCGGAAGCGTGTCCTCCATTGATAATAAAATTAGCGTGCTTTTCAGACACATAAGCACCGCCCATCATGGACTTTTTGAGTCCGCATGATTCAATTAAATGTCCAGCATGCTGTCCAGGCGGATTGCGAAAAACAGATCCGCAATTAGGTAATCCGGTGGGCTGTGCTGCGTTACGCTTTTCTAACAAGGATTTAATATCAGCAAGCGCTTTTACTTTGTCACCCTGCATGAGTTCAAAATGCCCGGCAACAAACCATTCATTCTCTGGGCGTTTGACGTAACGGTAAGCGACTGTAAATTCTGCTGCAGCACGCACATGTTTTTTTCCATTACGATCAACCGTTTCTACGTAACGCACGCGTTGCCACGTTTCACCCCCATAACAACCCGCATTCATGGCTAACGCGCCCCCAACTGTTCCTGGAATACCTGCCATAAATTCCGCACCTGTTAATCCTAAACGTGCACTATATCTCGCAAATTGCGCGCATGAAACACCCGCTTCAGCGCGAATCAACTGTGCATCAAGTTGACTCAACTTATCTAAAGCACCTTGCGTCACAATCACTGTGCCATTAACCCCACCATCTCGAATTAATACATTACTTCCTAAACCCAACCATAAGAGTGGCATTGCATCGGGTAATTGTGCCAAAAAAGAAGCGAGATCATCGATATCTGTCGGTACATAAAGATAGTGGGCTGGCCCACCGACGCGCCAAGAAGTATAGTTTGCAAGCGGTTCATTTGATAAAAGCCGACCGCGCAAATTTATCATCTTCAGCGGTGTATTTAACATTTAATTTGCCTCACTGACTTGAGTATGCGGCACTGATTCACGCAAAGACGTTGCAGCAAGATGAGATGCTAACCCACCAATATTACCCGCCCCCTGCATGAGTAGCACATCACCATCACGCAATATCGTGCGCAAAACATCGGCCAATTTGGCATGCTGCTCAATGAAAATAGGATCAAGCACACCACGTTCACGTATGCTACGTGCAAGCGTTGTACCTTCTGCGCCTGAAATAGGATGTTCTCCTGCTGCATACACATCCAACAAGAGAAGCGCATCAGGCTGTGACAATACTTCACAAAAATCATTAAACAAATCATGGGTACGCGTGTAACGATGCGGTTGATAAACCATGACAAGCCGCCTATCTGGCCAGCTATGTCGTACGGCCTGTAATGTTGCCGCGACTTCCCGTGGATGATGACCGTAATCATCAATCAAAGTAATAACACCACCTTGCAGCAAATTAAAATCACCGTAAATTTGAAAACGCCGACCAATTCCAGCAAATTTTTCTAAAGCTGATTGAATAGCACGATCTGATACTTTTAATTGAGTTGCAATGGCAATTGCAGCTAATGCATTTAAGACATTGTGCCTACCAGGTAAATTTAAATGAATGGTCAACGGATTCAAATCATCTGGCCGTTTTACAACAAATTGAGTTTTAATACCTGTTTGTACAATAGATAATGCCTGGAAGTCAGCATCATCCGTGAATCCATAGGTAACAAACGGCCGTGATATGTCTGCTAACATGTTTTTTACAATAAGATCATCAATACATAAAACGGCGATCCCGTAAAAAGGCAACCGATGCAGAAACTCAATAAACGCCTGACGTAATTCGTTAAAATCATCATGGTAGGTTGCCATGTGATCCGCATCAATGTTAGTCACTACCGAAATCATCGGTTTTAAATATAAAAACGATGCATCACTTTCATCTGCTTCCGCCACGAGATAACGACCCGTCCCTAAGCGTGCATTACTGCCCGCACTATTTAATTTACCGCCAATGACAAAAGTAGGATCAGTCCCTTCTTCAGCAAGAATGCTCGTTGCTAAACTCGTGGTGGTTGTTTTTCCATGTGTACCAGCAATAGCGATTCCATAACGAAATCGCATCAACTCACCTAACATTTCTGCGCGTTGCACAATAGGAATACGCAAGTGACGTGCCGCAGCTAACTCTGGGTTTTCTAAATCAATCGCCGAAGATCGCACGATCACATCTGCACGTTCTACGTGACTTGCCTGATGCCCTTGATAAATTTCGACGCCAATGGAACGTAATCGTTTAGTCAGTGCATTATCAGCCAAATCGGATCCGGAAACACGATAACCTTGACTTAATAATACTTCAGCAATCCCTGCCATACCCACACCGCCGACACCGACAAAGTGAATATGTTTAATTCGGCCCATTTCAAATGTCCAGATCACTTTTTAATACCTCTCACAAATTTCTTCACAAATCGCTAATACTTGTTCTGTTGCATTGATCTGCCTGAGTGCATAGGCTGCTTCCGCCATTGCCTGATAACGTTCTGGTGATTGAATCAACCCCGCTAAAATTTCTGCTAATTTATCCGCTGTTAATGTTGCTTGTTGAACCAACAAAGCCGCATTTTGTTGCGCCATAAAATTAGCATTAGCAGTTTGATGATCATCAATTGCATAGGGAAACGGCACTAATATTGCCCCTCGTCCAGCTGCGCATAACTCAGTAATTGTTAATGCACCCGCTCTACATAATACTATATCTGCCCAGGCATATGCTTGATCCATTTTCTTTATGAAAGGCACAATGTTCGCGGTGAGCCCTGCTTGCTGATAAGCAGTAAGGGTTGCAGCGTAATGTTTCTCTCCTGTTTGGTGATACACCTGAGGACGCAGCGCTTCAGGCAGTTTTGCAAGGGCTTCCGGCAATAATTGATTAATTGCAGCAGCACCTAAGCTCCCACCTAACACTAACAAATTGCAGTGCGTTTTATTTTGTCGTATAGGAGGAGGTAAATCAGCAATTTCTTTGCGTATTGGGTTGCCAATGGTCACTACTTGTTTGCGCTTCGCAAAAGTGTGCGGAAAACCTTCCAGCACTTTTTTGGCACGATGCGCCAGCCATTTATTTGTTGTGCCAGGTTTCGCATTTTGCTCGTGAATCACTAAAGGATAACCTAATAACCAGCTGGCAATTCCACCTGGTCCACTCGCAAAACCACCCATACCTAGCACAACATCCGGTTGAAGTCGGCGAATAATACGCAATGCTTGCCAAATTGCAACAGTTAAACGTATCGGCGCTAATAAAATATCTTTTATTCCTTTCCCACGCACACCGCTAATCGTAATAAAATGCAGAGGTATTTCTGTTTCAGTAGGGATGAGGGTTGCTTCTAACCCTTTCCGCGTTCCTAGCCACTCCACTTGAATGCCTTTTTCACATAATCGCTTAGCAACAGCAAGTCCCGGAAAAACATGCCCCCCTGTCCCGCCTGCCATAATAAGCACTCGCCGTAATTTAGTCATGGCGTAATCCTAACATCATCATGCGATTTTCATAATCAATGCGCAGGAGTAATGCGATCACAACACAGTTAATTAACATACTGCTACCACCATAACTTACCAAAGGTAACGTTAATCCTTTGGTAGGCAAAATACCGCAATTTACGCCTATACTGATGATAAATTGAAATGCAATCCATAAACCAAACCCATAGGCCATCAATCCCGCAAAATGATGCTCTAATCGCTGGGCTTGCCTGCCAATCAAAAAAATACGCAAAACAAGCAGCGTGAATAATACCGTAATCACTACCATTCCGACTAAACCTAATTCTTCCGCAATCACAGCAAATAAAAAATCAGTATGCGCCTCAGGAAGATAAAAGAGTTTTTGGATGCTTTTACCTAACCCCACACCAAACCAACCGCCTCGGCCAAACGCAATGAGTGATTGTGTTAGTTGATAACCACTATTAAATGGATTTGCCCATGGATTTAAAAAACTCGTTAGGCGTGCTAATCGATAAGGTGCAGAAATTGCCATCATAGATAACACCACCAAGACAAGAATCATCAACAGAAAAAAATGTCTTAACTGCATGCCTGCTAAAAACATCATGGCAAGCGCCGTGACCATCATCACGACTGTTGCACCAAAATCAGGTTCTTTTAAGAGGAGAAGCGCCATCACTGCCAATAATCCCATAGGCTTTAAAAAACCACTTAAGCGGGTTCTGATTTCATCATTACGACGCACAAGATAACTTGCCATGTAAACCACAACAGCAAATTTAGCCAACTCAGATACTTGCATGCCAATTGGGCCTAGTTCAATCCAACGCATACTGCCGTTTACAGAGCGTCCTATTCCCGGCAGTAATACTAACGCTAAAAGCACAATAGCGCATGCCATCATAATACCACTCATTTTTTCCCAATATTTTATTTCGAATTGAACGATGATAATACCTAATAGAAAACCCAAAATGAGATACGCTACTTGACGATATAGATAATAAAATGGCTGATGCAATTGCTGATCTGATATCACAATAGATGCCGAAGCAACCATCAACAACCCAACTATAACCAAACTTAAGACAATATAAATTAACCACTGATCGTATGGTTTGGGTGGCGTCATAGCTCGACGGGATACAGAAGAACGTTGCATGATAGCCTATCCAATTAGTTGAGAGCCTGTACTATCTCAGTAAATACTTTACCTCTATGCTCAAAATTATTAAACATATCAAAACTCGCGCAAGCAGGTGATAAAAGAACACTGTCTGCTGGTTGCGCTGAAGTATTAGCCACGTAAACCGCCTCTTCCATACTATTAGCAAAACGTACTTCAACACGATTACCTATTGTCTCAGCTAAAAGAGTTGCTGCTTCACCCATCAGCACAACTGTTTTTACATATTTTTCGATAACAGAAACAAGCGGCGTAAAATCCGCATTTTTGCCAACACCACCCGCAATTAAAATAAGTTTCCCAGCCATTTCTGAGCCCAATCCTGCAATCGCCGCTAGTGTTGCTCCAACATTTGTACCTTTTGAATCGTTATACCAGCGCACTCCGTTAAGTTCGCGCACCAACTGACAACGATGAGGTAATCCTTTAAATTGCATCAGCACTTGCAACATGGATGACATAGATAATCCATAACCATAGCCAATCGCCAATGCTGCTAATGCATTCGCTTGATAATGCCGACCTAAAATAGGTAATTCACGCACTGGCATAAGCGTTTGATTTTCAAAAGCCAAAAAAGATTCGTTATTTTTTTTCAGTAAACCGAATTCATCGACGCCAGGTTGTTGCAACGTAAAATAAATTTTATGTTGCGTAGGAGTTGTTACATATTCTGTAAATGGATCATCACGATTACATACGGCCACTTCACAATGAGAATACACTCGCTGCTTAGCCATACAATAATCTTTAAACGTAGCATAACGATCCATATGATCCGGCGTTACATTTAAAACAGTTGCCACGATAGGTGCTAAAGAATACGTTGTTTCTAATTGAAAACTCGATAATTCCAAAACAAATAATTCCGGTGATGGCGTTGTTAATAAATCCAGTGCAGGAACACCCAGATTACCGCCCACTTGTGTTTTGATACCCGATGCAATTGCCATTTCACCGACCAACGTAGTGACTGTGCTTTTTGCATTAGTGCCCGTAATTGCAATGATGGGTGAATTCACTGCTTTCGCAAATAATTCAATATCTCCAATAATCGGCACACCTCGTGCCATTTGTTGCGACATAGCAGGCTCTTGTAAAGAAACACCAGGACTTATCACAATTTTGGCTGCTTTTGCTAAGATGGATTCATCCCATTTGCCAAGCGAAATAGGTACAGTTGGAAATTCTTTTATAAATTCATTTAAATGTGGTGGATGTTGTCGACTATCTGTTACAGCAACCACCATGCCTCGATGAAGCAAATAGCGTGCCGCAGAATACCCGGAACTACCTAACCCAACGACAACATGCAAATCCTGATTCATAATCATTTACCGTAATTTTAGTGTTGCTAATCCACATAACACCAATACAAATGTAATAATCCAAAAACGCACAATGACACGTGGCTCTGGCCAACCCTTTAATTCAAAATGATGATGAATCGGCGCCATACGAAAAATTCTTTTACCTGTTAATTTAAACGATGCAACTTGCAGAATCACTGAAACGGTTTCCAGCACAAAAATTCCGCCCATGAGTAACAAAACTAACTCCTGCCGCACAATAACAGCAATAATTCCTAAAGCTGCTCCTAACGATAATGCACCCACATCCCCCATAAAAACTTGCGCAGGATAGGTATTAAACCATAAAAACCCTAGCCCTGCGCCCACTAATGCAGCGCAAAAAACAATAATCTCACCGGCACCCGGCACAAATGGAATTGCCAGGTATTTTGCAAAATTAAAATTACCGCTCGCATATGCAAACACACCTAACGCAGCAGCCACCATCACAGCAGGTAAAATAGCTAAACCGTCCAAACCGTCTGTTAAATTAACTGCATTACTAGAACCGACAATGACCAGATACGCTAACAAAATAAAAAATGGGCCTAGTGGTAATAACATATATTTAAAAAAGGGAAAGACCAATTCCGTTTCCACAGGAGAAACCGCTGTAAAATAAAGATAACCAGCAGCAATAAAACCTAATAGTGATTGCAAAAGAAATTTACGCCGTGCAGAAAGACCACGGCTATGTTTCAACACTAATTTTAAATAATCATCCCACCAGCCAATTGCACCAAATCCCACAGTCGTCAATAAGACTAGCCATACATAACGATTCGTTAAATCACTCCAGAGTAACGTACTCAAGACAATGGCGACCAAAACCAATGTGCCGCCCATTGTAGGGGTTCCTGCTTTTGACAAATGACTCTGCGGACCATCATGACGAACAACCTGTCCCACGTGATATCGGCTAAGCCAATAAATCATTTTGGGTCCAATCAATAAAGCCACCGCTAAAGCAGTTAATGTGCTTAAAATGGCACGCAACGTCAAATACTGAACGACATGAAAAAAATGGAAATGCCGCGCTAATAATTCACTCAGCCAAACGAGCATTTAAACTATCTCCTGTCTAATATTTCTTTTACTACAGCCAAATCACTAAAAGGAATTTTTTCATTCCCTATTTGTTGATACATCTCGGCGCCTTTTCCAGCAATTAATACATAATCATCTGGACCAGCATATTGTATAGTGTCACGTATTGCTTTAAAACGGTCATGTTCCACAATAACTGAAACAGAACCAGAAAATCCTTCCAACATATCTATCACTATTTGCTTTGGATCTTCGTGCCGAGGATTATCATCCGTTACAACAACACCATCAGCATATTGTTCAGCAATTTTTGCCATTAGCGGTCGTTTACCACGATCACGATCACCGCCACAACCCAATACACAATATAACTTTCCATGACATTGTTGCCGTAAGGTAATCAGCACTTTTTCTAACGCATCTGGTTTATGCGCATAATCTACCACAATCAGCGGTTTTCCCTCGGCACGTAAAAACTGCATTCTACCAGGAGCAGGAGTAATATGACTTAAACAATTCAGTGCAGTCTTGAAAGGCACATCCAGCAAACAAACCGTCGTTAGCGCAGCCAATAAATTACTTAAATTAAATTGCCCGACTAATGGCGAAAACAAATCGCCCTCACCCCATGGAGTGATCAGCTTGGCACGTATACCGGTATGATCAAAATAACATTTCTCTGCATACATATTTGCCAGAGAATTATTTTTTTCGATACTAAAACCAAAGATCGGTTGAGAAGGTGGAAGTGATGCGATGATTTCCCTGCCAAACGCATCATCTGCATTGATAACCGCATGACTTGTTTGTATAAACAAACGTTTTTTTGCCTCGCCATACGCTTTCATAGTGCCATGATAATCTAAATGATCTCGTGTCAGATTGGTAAAAACACCTACTGTAAATCCAATGCCATTCACCCTACCCTGATCCAAACTATGTGAGGACACTTCCATTGCCGCTATCTTCGCGCCTTGCTGTACAAAATCAGCCAATGTTCGTTGCAAGGTTATGGCATCAGGCGTCGTAAGACTGCTTGCGTGAATAGTGCCATATAATCCATTACCCAATGTACCCACAATGCCACAAGGAACTTGCAATCGATGCAGGATTGCCCCTACAATTTGCGTACACGAGGTTTTTCCACTGGTGCCTGTGACACCCGCAATTCGCATTTTTTTTGCGGGATAATCATAAAAGCGCGCAGCAAGCTCTCCCACCCTAGCTTTGAGCTCTGGAATAGAAATAACAGGTAATGTACGATGCCAATTTACTGCATCATTTTCTGCTTCAATTAATACAGCAGCAGCACCTTTTTGCATTGCCTCATCAATAAATGCCTGTCCGTTAAGTTGCGTTCCTGGTAATGCCAGAAATAAAGCCCCAGGCTTGATTAAGCGACTATCAAGGGAAATATCGGCAATGTCTTTATCACGCAGAGCGGGAGGGCAAAGGTTGGTGAGTAAATCAGATAATTTCATAATAATGATATCTATATGCTATAGAGAGCCATCCTACCTCAGAATCAGTGATTTGATAACCACCCTTTTAAATGTTTAAGAAATGACTTTATTTAATAATATGTTAATTATTATTAAATAAACTAATTATATAACTAATATAAAGAGACACCTATTATTAAAAAACGAGGAAAATCAAGTGGTTAGCGCTCGACCTGACTATAGTAATGTAGACCTTGAGCAGATTTCAAAGCGATTTGGTATTAACCTTGTGACCATCCCTGAGGGAACAAAGCAAAGGTTAATACCTATTCTGCAAGACCTGCAATATTTGCTTAAGGCATTTGAAGCTGATGAAGATAAGCTAAGCTCCTATGCTTTGATTGATTGGGCAAAAATCTTCATTGATTTGGAAAAAGATAAGGATGCTTTAAATAAAGTTTTATTCAGTGAAGGAACGCGTTTTGCAGACTGGTCAGTGAAAAAATCAAATGTAGCGGGCGCCTGGATCTATTTTGGTTTAAATCTTGCAAGTCTTGTATTTCATCTGTTAACCACCCAGCAAGTTCGATTACCTAATGCTAAAATAGCCGATTCATCTTACGCAAGCTGGAATTATATCAGTGCGCTTGGGAATATTGTCCTTGGCCTACGTCAAATCTTCAACCAGGGTGAAATTGGCATGGGAGTCGCCAACTTCATCAGTGGCGCACAGTTAATTGGCGTCACAGCTACTGCAAATGTCGCACAATTCGGTACGGCGATTCAATTACCTGCTAACGCAATTTCTGCCTTAATGGGTTTTTCTTTTGCTTTCTGCATGGCAATCAGCTCTGGTATTGAATACTACCAGGCACGTCAATGCAGTAAGCGCATTGACAAATTAAAAACGAGTTTGGAAGTCGCCCAGAATAAAGAAGAAAAAACAGCGCTCCAAAACGCTATCAAGATAGAAGAAGCCAAACGCAAAAATCACATCAGAAGTGCAAAAGCGTGGGCTGCTTCTGCAGTTGTGATGGGAGCCACTGCTATTGCAGCTTATACTATATTAAGCGGGCTTAGTTTAGGCATTATTCCTGCTGCGACCATTGCAATAGCTACTGTTTATTTTGTTGTGAGCGTGATTAGCAACTGGTGGGTCAAAAAAATCGATCATGTTAAAAACTTAAAAATAGATCTCTTGACGGAAAGATTAAATAACAAAATAAATAAGGGAGCCTTAGGTTTGGATTACACACGAAAAATGATGGTTCATGGAAAAGGCTTTTTTAAAAAAGAAATTTCTTTAAAAGAGTATCTGCAAAACATGAAAAAAAATCCAACGAAATTAAAAGAGATAGTAATCGCATTAGAAAATAATGATAAAGAAGCTTTTAAAAAAGCGTTAGGTACTCATCGCAGTTATAAACTATTTGGCGGTTTTGGCAAAACAACAGGAAATAAAATTTATTCCTGTTTACAACAAAACAACGCTCATTAATTTATACAATAACACACGCGGAGAAAATAGAGGGCGATACATCTGTTTGCACAGATTCTGTCTGTAACGAACTTGCCGCAAACAATCCACGCTGACTCACGGATTCTCTTTCAACATATCCTTTTGCAATAGATTTCAGTTTCACAGACCCCATCACCGAACCAAACGACGTTAAATAGACCAATGTATCTTTATCTACACACAATAATTCAAATAGCGCAGAACACGTTTGCTGTTTACCAATACATTTTCTAGCGTATACATCCCATATCTGAATATTTCCTCTGCAATCTCCTATAACAAATTTTTTTTCATCTGCCCAAGCAGCAATTGATGTGATGGGTTCTATTGATAAGAGCGGAGGATATTCCACTAATAATATCGGATCCCGATTTTCATTAAATTGAAATAACATCAATTGATTGCTAAGTTTGAGTGTTACTAATATGTATCCATTTGGCAAAACGGCTGCAATGATTTTTTTTACATTAAATTTTTTAAAAGATAATGCTACCTCACCTATCTGACTACCATCTTGCAAATTCCAAATATACATGGTTCCTGATTTTGTAAAACCCAGCAAAATTGTATTTGTTAATAACACCGGAGAATAAATCTCCTCCATAATAGACGTCATTGGTATTTTAACACCTGCAACATTGGGATGACTGTGCCATAGCATATAATCTGAAAAACGTTGTAATATGCTACCATCGGGTAAAATGGTATATTTTGTTTTAGGATAAAAACGACAGGAAAGTTTAGGATTTTTTTCTGCTGTCACATGATATATTTCTGGCGGTTTATTTAAATGTCCCACTACAATTTTTTCATCTTCCAGAACACCCAAAGAACTAATTAACGACGAAGTAGGAAAAGTACGAATGACTTTACGTGTTACGGAATCTATTACAGTACAGTGATGAGAATCATATTCAGATACCACAAACAGCCCACATGGTAACAAGTGTGCATGCAATGGGACAAAACGCAAAGATTTTGCGACGCTTCCCGAGGAATGCGTCAGTTCCATTTTAGATTCTTTTTCTTCTGTCATCCGATTCGATTGCATATAGACCTCTCACACCTGAGCATTAGGAATTAAGCTGCATTTTTCTGCTCTTGCAATGCTGCTGGATCATCAGGCGCAATATTTAAAATTCGTAACGTACCTTCCATGATTTTTGCAAATACCGGTCCCGACACATAACCACCGTAATATTGTTTTCCTTGCGGATCATGAATGACCACTGCCACCACAACTTTGGGGTGACTCGCTGGCGCAATCCCCACAAATGATGAAATATAATGATGTTGTTGGTAACCTTTTTCGCCTACCATTAACGCTGTGCCTGTTTTTCCTGCTATTTGATAACCTGGAATGCGAGCAGGCGAACCTGTTCCGCCTTTCGCAACAACAGATTGCAATAATTCAAGCATAGTATGGGCAATTCTGCTATTTATAACACGTTCACCCGCAGGTGGTTGATCCACACGCAATAAACTCACCGGAATTTTAATGCCATCATTTGCCAAGGTTGCATAAGCATGTGCAAGCTGTAATGTTGTCACTGAAATACCATATCCAAAAGAAAGCGTCGCGAGTGCAAACGGATTCCATACCGAACGCTTGATTAATCGACCCGCTTGCTCACCAGGAAAACCCATTTCTGTTATTTCACCAAATCCGATACGATGTAATAAACTCCATAATTGATTAGGTGGTAAAGACAAAATAATTTTAGTCACACCTACATTACTGGAAAGCTGTAACACTTGCATTAAGGACAATAATCCGTTGTTATTCTCATCCCGCACAAGATGATGTTCAACACGTATCCATCCTGGATATGTGTCAATCATGGTATCAGGCTTAAATTTTCCGCTATCTAATGCACTTGTAATGCTAAATGTTTTAATCGTTGAACCTGGCTCAAAAATATCCGTAACAGCACGATTACGCAAATGGTCTTTTTCTTGGAGAGAAATCTTGTTTGGATTAAATGAAGGTTGGTTCACCATCGCCAATACTTCGCCTGTTTTTATATCCAACACAACAACAGAACCTGATGCTGCACTATTTTTTTCAACCCCTTGTAACAATTCACGATAAGCCAAATATTGAATTCTGCGATTAATACTGAGTGTCAAATCAGAACCCGCTCTTTGTTTCTGGATAGTTTGCAAGTTACTGATCACCCGTCCACGCCGATCTTTTAGCACATATTTTTTGCCGCTCGCACCGGTTAGCCAATCATTGTAAGCCAATTCCAAGCCTTCTTGTCCTTGATCATCCACATTGGTAAAACCAATGACATGCGCTGCTACTTCGCCTTCCGGATAAAATCGTTTGTAATCCTGTTGTAAATAAATACCTGGCAACATCCAGGATTTTATTTTTTCTGCACTATCTGGAGCCACCTGTCGCTTTAGATAAACAAATTCGCGATTTTTATTTTTGTAACGTTGTACGAGCGTCTGGATGATTTGAGGCTCTATATTTAATGCTGCACTCAACATCGTTATTTGTTTTTGACTTAAGAAAAATTCTTTTGGATTAACCCATATTGAATACACCGAAGTACTAATAGCAAGTGGATAACCATCCCGATCCATTATCATGCCACGAAACGAGGGTTCACTGATTAAGCGTAATGCACGCGCATCACCTTGATATTGCAGAAAAGGCCGTTTGATAACAGCAAGATCAATCATACGTACAATTAATCCTGCAACAACCAACAGGACAAGCAAACTCAATAAATAAAAACGCCATGGAATAAACGCTATTTTAAATACATATTTCACTCGTTCACAACCACCACTGACTTATGGTCTGGAACTACCATGCCAAGCTTGTTTTCAGCTTCAGCTTGCACACGCGCCTGCGTAGTCCAAGTACTCTTTTCTAATAAAAGTTGTCCCCATTGCACGTGAAGTTGATTACGCTCCGCAAGCGTCTGCTGTATTCCAGCATTCAATGTACGTGTTGTATTTGTAATATAAATAACACCGAGACCTGAAACAACGACAGCAAAAATCATCACAAACAGCGGCAATTGGGCTCGCGTTAAAAACGTCGAGACAACCCAACTGCGTGACAACGCACCTTGATTAAGCAAACGGGCTGCGGCATTCATGATAGCTTCTCTCCTATGCGTAAAATAGCACTACGAGCTCGAGGATTTTCTGCTATTTCCTGCATACTTGCCTTAATTGCATGGCCAATACGTTTAAAGTGGATTTTGATATCGGCATGCTTTATCGGTAAATTGGCAGGAATTTCCTCTCTATTTTCTTGGTATTGCATAAATTGTTTAACTAATCGATCTTCGAGTGAATGAAAACTAATAACTAATAAACGTCCTCCCACACTTAATACTTCCAATCCTTGCGCTAGACCTAATTCCAAATCAGCTAATTCGTGATTCACCGCGATACGAATCGCCTGAAAACTGCGTGTTGCAGGATGCTTACCTTGCTGCCAGGCCGGTATGGCTTTTGCTACAATGTCTGCCAATTGAGTTGTCGTCACAATGGGTTCGGCTTCACGCGCGGCTATAATGGCGCGCGCAATACGTCTTGCATAACGCTCCTCGCCATATGTCCACAAGACTTCAGCTAATTCTTTTTCACTCACTTTAGCAATCCACGTTGCTGCATCCATTCCTTGTGATGAATCCATACGCATGTCCAACTTGCCTGTACGCATAAAACTAAAACCACGCGCTGGATTATCTAATTGCGGTGACGACACACCCAAATCAAATAAAATTCCGCTGATTTTGCCCGATACATTTTGTTTTGCAACAAAATGTTGTAGCTCTGCAAATGTGCCATGTTGTATCGTAAAACGTTTATCGTGAGAAAAGTGTTGGGATGCGTAAGCGACTGCCTCAGGATCTTTATCCATCGCCAGTAAGCGCCCCGTTGGACCAAGCTGTTGCAATATCGCTTGCGCATGTCCACCACGGCCAATCGTTGCATCGAGATAAACACCATCTGGTTTAATTGCAAGGTTCTCCATGACCTCTGCAAGCATCACCGATTGATGCAGATTAAATTCTTCTTTCATTCGACATGCCACCATATCTTTTCCCTATCACAACGATAGTTTTTTCACTTCATCCGGCAACGCAGAATCGGAACTCGATTCTTCTGCCAGCCAATCTCTGCGGCGTTCTTGCCAATGTGCCTCATCCCATAATTCAAATTTTTTGCCTTGTCCGACCAACATCGCATGTTTGCTCAAGCCAGCATATTCACGTAATAACGGCGGCAAAAGAATACGGCCATGGCTATCCAACTCAACTTCAGTTGCATGGCCTATGAGTAAACGCTGTATGCGGCGAGCTTGGGGATTAAAGCTTGGAAGTTCTGCTAATTTGCTTTCAATTTCTTCCCAAGCAGCAAATGGATAAAGCAATAAGCATTTTTCTTCAGTATCAATAGTCAAAACAACGCAGCTACGGCTTTCTTGCAGCCGTTCACGATAACGGGTAGGAATAACGATTCTACCCTTAACATCGATATTGATTCCGTTGACGCCTCTAAACACGTCACGTCTCCCTTAACTGTCTGGAATCAGATAATTATTGGATTTCTTACGGTTCAAATATACCACGATTTCCCACAATAAACCACTTTTTACCACTATTTATGCCAAAAATGGCATTTACTTCAAAGCAAGCTCACTACGACAAATGTATTAGCCAAAACTTATCCCTGTAAAATGGGCATTGATTGAGCTAAAATGGATTTTTTTATTAAAATATACCTATGGGGAGTGAATAGCTGTGAACTTACGCAATGAATACACAAAAAACGGACAAAAACAAGAACAACACCCCCCAGCACATGAAGCAAAACTCATAGAGGAACTATCTAACATATGGAAAATACAAGATATTGCAAACCTTATTGCACCCTTTGATACCGAAGATCGCGCCAAACTATTTAACAAGATATTAAATAATAAAATAATCTTGAACCGGTTAATCTGGAATAGCGA
Organism: uncultured Coxiellaceae bacterium; assembly: GCA_964484285.1. Taxonomy (GTDB): domain Bacteria; phylum Pseudomonadota; class Gammaproteobacteria; order DSM-16500; family DSM-16500; genus CAZUQP01. The sequence goes on from CAZAEO010000003.1 coordinate 42,741, forward strand.
ACATATCACACAACTTAAAACGATTTTCCCTCAAAAAAATCATAAAAAAATTTATGAATCCATTTTAAATAATCATCCTATCTTTTCTAGATTCATCTACAATGCAAACGATATAAGAAAATTGAAAGCCGTTGTTCCTGTTCAATATCATGAAAAAATTTATTCGAAATTATTATTAAACATAAGCAACTCACAAACGCAATTAATAGATTTAATTGATTTAGATTTTGGAAAAATAATCCCTGCATTTCCGGAATTTCGAATAAAACTCGGTCTACAGATAGCAACCAATCTCACTATCCATCCTCTTTCAATCGATGACATGAAAATCTTGTCCACATGGTTTTATGATGTACCCGTCATCAGTCAATTGTATTTAACCATTCGCCTTGAGAAAGAATGGAAAGCTGTCCAACAGGATTTGAACTCTCTAATAATAGAAAAGAAAAAAATACAAGAAACAAAAGACGAAAAACAAACTTTTGATTTTATCACTCCAGAAGCATCACTGCCGCCCACGTTTGAAAAAAAGAATCAATCGAAATACGTTGACTTTTGGAAAACACAAATTCCTTTACTTGCAAGAGAATTCAAAAACTGCGCGCGAAAAGAAAACGCGTCAAAACAGATAGGCATAGCTAAAAAACTATATTCCCTCGTTGCAACAAAGCGATCTGAAATAGCGAATCAGCTTGATCAGAATTCTATCTTCAATCCCTTGCAATACGGACACTTCAAAACTGCCTCTGATGACAGATTTAGAGATGCTGTATTCGAAGAGGATGTCCATTTTGGTTGGCAATTTAAATCTCTGCGCACTCTATTGAAACAGCAGATCGACAATCCGCCTAATGATACACTGAACTATCATATACGCTTTTTTGATGACCTCATCATGAGAGGCAACAGAACACGCATTGAATTATCCAATGTTCTATATTTGCCAAAAATCAATTCTTCTCATATGAAGCACTACAACCTGCCGAACAGTGTGAAAAACAAACCCGGTTTTATTTTGCTACATGCTGAATATGAGCACATAGCGTATATTTTTAATGAACTTGATCCCATTATTTGGGAATTGATTAATTATCAGTTTAATAATGACCCTTCCTTAAATGAAACACGGTTTTGGTTTTTACTAGCACAAACCATTTGGTTCTTAGGTAACTGTACGCCGCTACAAGCAGGTTCATCTGCAACTACCGAAAATTTTATGCGAACCGTTCTTTACATGCATGGTTTTTCTTTAGAACCATTTGGAATAAACCCAACTATCCACTTAAATTGGAACATCGCGGTAAAAGTGATACCTCGCGAAGAATTTGTAAAAACGTTTTTAGATTATTTTAAATATGTGCCTGTTAAATCCAATGCTCCAACAGTCATAATGGAAGTAGACGAAACCAATCAATCTCCAAAACAATCTACCAGGACACAATCAATAGGATTATTTTCATTTTCTGCTGCGAAATTGGCGATGAATGAAACAACAACAGAGGACAATCAAAATTCGCCTCAGAAAGACATGAATAAATGTAGAGTCAGCCAATAAGCCGGGTTCTGTCGTGGACAGTCATTTATCTAGGATGTTTG
>CAZAEO010000004.1:0-42914 GCA_964484285.1 uncultured Coxiellaceae bacterium
TCCATCATTTCACATACATTTTTTGATTAGTAAGGAAGCTATGTTGGCTGTTGCTCATAGGCGTCAACTTAAGCATAGCTAACCTCCAGTAAACGCTTAGTTGATGGCCGATTTTTACGAGATTCTTTTAAAGCAATCTTACCTAATATTTCCGAAAGCCATGAAACAGCGCATTTTTTCTTATTATTTATAAAATCAAAAAATTGCCTGATATTTTTGATGAATGCTTTACTGGTTTTATACAAACTAATTTCTTTATCTACAATCGTAGCTGTAACAAAACTAAGTAAAGTCATAGAAATCAACGAAACATAAAGAGATACTGATGCACGATCTGGGTTAACGTCATCTACTTTCCTTAAATTTAAAAACGTCTTCATCATTTTAAAAAGTAACTCTATTTTCCATCTTAAGCTATAAAGACGCAGTAAAACCTCTGCTTCTACTGAGGAAGGTAATGTCAAAGCAATTTAAAAATGTCACCTTCTTATCAAAAAGGTGAGATTTCTAAATTGCTTTGACATTTATTTTTATACTCGCGTTTTGATTATTCCGCGTACATTTATGATTAATTTGTTCAATGAATTTCTACAGATGAAAACTGCTGCGTAAGGTGAGATAAAAATTCTTTTTAAAACAATAGGTTAATATAATTTCTGCATGATCAGAAATGGGCCTAAAAATTGTCTATACTTAAATACATGAATTATTTCAACACACAGAGAGTGGTTATATGAGGGTATTTTCTCATTTAACGCTAAAGCCATTTTCGCTGTTTTTCTTTATTTTTTTCGGCTTAATGGTATTAGCCTATACGCAGTCAACATACGCGGCGCCTGAGCCTATTGGACAAATGGTCTGGGTAAAGGGTTCAGTGCAGGCGGTGACAGCTACCAATGAAACTCGTACATTACAGAGGCGTTCACCAGTGTATGAACGAGACACCATTGTGACAAGTGCTGCCGGAAGTGGGCAGATTGTTTTTAGTGATAAAAGTATGGTTGCGTTACGCAGCAGTACAACATTTAAAATTGATCAATATAAATTTAATCAAAGTAGTAAAAATAATGCTTATGTTGTGAGCCTTGCTAAAGGCGGGTTTCGCATCATCACCGGTTTAATTTCGAAAGGGAATCCGGAGAATTATCGGGTACGTACCCCTGTTGCAACTATCGGTGTACGTGGCACGGATTTTACCATTTTTTATAGTCGTTCTTCCGGTTTAGCCACCAGTTTGAGTAAAGGCATTATTGTGATTGTGAATGAAGCGGGTGAAATTGAACTGAATGAGAAAATGAATCGTATGTATGCAGAAATCTCCGGGTTACGTACAATGCCAGTGATAAAAAGCTCGCCTTCTCCTACTTTAAAAGGACAACCGCAGATTATTTCATCTGTGATGTCGCCCTCTTCGTTTGATGGTGGAAGCAGCACTGCTCCTGCGCGAATGAATGTTCCATCTGGTCCTTCGCGAACAGTCTCAGGGTTTTGTATCAACTAACGTTAGTTAACTCACATACGCATGCACATAAATGCCGTCCCAGTTGGACGAGGGCGGAGTTTGTAAAAAATCAGCAATACGATGCAAATAGAGAGAATAGAGTTTTACATGCGGGTGCGCTTGATGTAGTTCAGTAAATACAGCCTGTGATTTTTCCCATTCCTGATTAAAGTAAAGCTCTAAAGCGGAATGATGTAACGCAATTTCATCTCTTTTTTCAGGCGCGAGTTCTTCCGTTTTACAAACCACTTCATAAATTTCTGTACCTGTTTTTTTCCCTTTCACAGTGACTCTATCTAATTTGCGGAATACAAACATTTTTTGTTGTGCCTCAATAGAGTGCGTTGCGACAATGTTTACGTTGTAATATTTTGTTAAATTTTCTACACGCGATGCTAAATTAACCGCATCACCTATCACTGTATAGCTGCGCCGAAATTTGGATCCCATATCGCCTACACTCATGATTCCGCTATTTAATCCAATGCCAACTTTCATATCTGTCCAACCTTTTTTCGCAAAAATGGGTTTAAGTTTCTCTACTTTGTTTTGCATATCTAGCGCAGCGCTAATGGCATGTTGCGTGTGTTGATTATCTATCAGGGGTGCTCCCCAGAATGCCATAACCATATCGCCCACATATTTGTCGATAGTGCCGCGATGCTTGAAAATAATTTCTGTCATGGGGGTGAAAAAATCGGATAACAATTCTTTTACTTGAGCGGCAGGTAAATATTCAGCAAGTGTAGTAAAGTTTCTGATGTCAGCAAATAACACCGTCATTTCTCGATCTTCGCCATATAATCCATAGTTTCCTTTGCTTGTTAACATGGTATCAATATGCTTTTCAGGAACGTACTGGCCAAACATTTCTTTTAATTGTTGACGTTTACGCACTTCAAATAAGTGACCGTATATGAGATTGATTATTGCAAGTACTATCATGAATGTCATGGGGATAAAAATATAAATAATCAAACCGGTTTTTTCTCGTAACCAATTGTTAGCGAAAATAAATAGGATCGGTATAAGAATAATGAAGAATGCTAACGCACGAGGTCCAAGATAAGGGAAAACAAAAATGAAAGTGATGCCTAGCAAGAATGTTGCAACTATTTCTGCACCTAACGTCCAGGCAGGTCTGTAGTAAAAATGATTGGCAAGTATGCTGTCAGCGATAGTTGCTTGAATTTCAACGCCAGGAAAAACATTTTCTACCGCTGTTGGTTTTAGCTCGCCAAATCCTGTTGCTGATGTGCCAATGAATGCAATTTTTCCTGTTAAAACGCCAGGGGGGATTTTTTTATTTAATATATCTGTTGCAGAATAATAGGGGAAAGTAAAACTTTTTCCACGAAAAGGAATAATCATTCTACCTTTTTCATCGGTTGGAATAAAACGATCGGCTAATTTAACACCTTCCAAACGCATTTGATCGCCGTATTCTTCAGTCACTAAGCTAATATTGCTTAATAAATAAAGACGCACTGCTTCTAACGCAAGAGAAGGATAAAGTTGATCTTGATATCGAATTAATATAGGCACGCGACGAATGACACCATCTTCGTCAGGGAAAATATTGATAAAACCTGCCCCTTTTGCTGCGGATTGCAGCAATGCAATATTTCCAATCACGCCAGATGCATTAATAAAGCCAAGCTGTTTTTCTTTGGCAGATGTTAATTCTAGAGTAGCGGGTACTAATGTACCATGAATGATTGTTTGCGGTAGAAAACTCATTCCTAACACGGTATCTATATATGCTATGCTATTAGCAAATTTTTTATCATTCTCAAAATAAGGGGCAATTTTTTTGAGTGCGAATTCAGTTGTGGTGTTGGTAAGCTTTTCTTTGCTTAATTGTTGCAAGACAGTAGTTGCTATATTGGTTTCTTTTTCAGGGAAAATAATATCTAAAGCGACTACTGCAACTCCCTCTTTTTGTAAATAACCGATTAACGTTGCAAGTTTCGCGCGTGACCATGGCCAACGACCTTCTTTTTTAAGACTTTTATCATCAATATCAATAATAACTGCAGGAGTATCTATTTTTTTATATACGAATAAGTCCGTGCGTAGCTGCATGTCATAGACAAGATTTTCTAAACGATCAATAATATGTTCAATTGGTTTAATGGAGGTAACTTGTAACCATATTGCGGTTACAAGCAGAATCAATCCTAGAATAAAAGGTATGCGTTTATTCATGAATGATGTTTCCTTTACATGACTGAAGTATAACACTTCACTGAATTATTCTGCCATGAATACTGTTTCCCCTGGCTATACGGAGTAGCTATCTTATAGATAGCTCGTTATAATGTTTGAAATAAATAATCTATTGATATCTTAGGAAGTTGATGGTTTAGGATAAGGATGACATGAAACCAGTCAGGTTAATTGCTAACCTACTCGCTCTTCTCGGATTTTTTGTGTGCTACGGTGCGAGTGCTCAAGGACCCAATGAAGCGATCAAAAATGCATTACCGGGTAGCACGCAGCCTGGAGTCATTGGGAAGATATTAGCGACTCCACCGCAAACCATGCCAACTGCATTACCTCCTATCAGCGCTCCCGAAGAACAACCTTCACCTTTAGGGCCAGAAGCAGCTCAGATTAAATTTAAATTGACGCAAATTGTTCTTGAAGAAAATCACGTTTACTCAGATCACCAACTCAGTTTGCTTTATCAACATAAACTGAATACCGAAATATCGATTGCTGAATTACAAGAGATAGTGCAAAGCATCACAAATTTTTATCGTAATAATGGATATATTTTATCGCGTGCTATTTTGCCTCCACAACGCGTACACGAAGGGGTTGTGCATATTAGAGTGATAGAAGGCTATGTTGATCAGGTGAGCGTAGTAGGTATTCCGAGAGGTGCTAAAAAAATAATTCAGTCTTATGGTAATAAAATTGCGCAGTCACGACCATTACAAATTAAAGTGATGGAACATTATTTGCGGTTAGCAAACGAAATTCCTGGTGTACAAGTAAAAGCGGTATTAGAACCTTCTAAAACAGAGGTCGGTGCATCAAATCTGCATTTATCTTCTGAAACGCAAACCCTGACAGGATCTCTCTCATATGATAATTATGGGACAAGATATATTGGTCCAAACCAATGGACCGCGCATGCAGCGTTAAATTCTATTTTTAGACCAGGGGATTCAACACGTGCTATTTATGCAACAACAACGCGACCTCAAGAATTAAAATTCTATGATGTATCTTATCAGGCCCCTATTGGTACACATGGCGCAACACTTTCTGTGGGCAAAAATGATTCTACCACTCGACCTGGAATGGATCTTGCTGCCATTGATACCAATGGTAACTCGACAACGTATTATGGATCGTTTACCTATCCTCTCACGCATTCAAGAGAAAAAAATCTCACTCTGGATGGTACATTCAATTACCTGGATAGTCAGGTCACTTCATTTGAAGCTCCACTCTATACGGATCATATTCGTTCCCTGCAAGGAGGTGCTAATTATGACTTTGCAGATCGATTTCGTGGAGCAAATTTAGTAGGACTACATGTGGAGCAAGGGTTGAATATTTTGGGTGCCACGAACAATCCTAATTCAGAAACAACCTCACGATTTGGTGCAACAGGTATTTTTACGAAAGTGGTTGCTCAAGCGATGCATTTGCAGCCGTTGCGCGGCAGATTTTCTACTTTTGCTTTAATAAACGGACAATATTCTTTTCGTCCTTTATTAGCGTCAGAGCAATTCGCTTTTGGTGGTAGTCAATTAGGTCGTGGTTACGACCCTGCAGAAATTATTGGTGATCGTGGGTTATCAGGTAGTGTGGAATTACGCCTGAGTATAGCACCTGGATGGTTCCTATTGAATTCATTTCAACCGTACGTTTTTTATGATGCGGGTATTATTTGGAACATGAAAAGAGTAGCCGGTATTAGGCCTAAACAAAATGCTACATCGGCCGGATTAGGTTCGCGTTTTGTTTTTACGCATCATTTAACAGGTAATTTAATGGTTGCTAAGCCTCTCACTAAGAAAGTAGCTGCTGAAGAATTGGTTGGCAGAGGAAAAGATGCGCGAGTTTTTTTTAGTGTGGTTGCGAATTTGGGATAGATCGTTTTCTGCTGCGAATGTTATGGCGGTGTGGTTTGGGGGATAATTTTTATAGTGTTCGCATGAACTAAATTAAGAAAAATGAGGATGGCTAATTGTTCTTGCTCACGCAAGGTTTCAAATGCGAGATCTTCAAATAACATTTTGGCATGCGGTTCGAGTATTTTTACCGAAATAAAATCTTCGATAACGCGAAGCGATTCTTCCCATGCGGGGGTTTGGGTTAATTTAGTGATGGTTTGATGGATAGGTTCTCTTAATGCAACACATAAAAATGCAATTAAACCGCGATCTTCTTGCACCATTTGACCTACAAAATCGCGACATTCTCGCTCATTGCCCCAGTTTTTCCAGGCATAGAGAATCTCTAACAATTTGGGATGTTCAGCAAGGCGCTTCATTTTAGCCCAATATACTATTTTTTCGACCACACATTTTTGTAATATTTCTATTTGTGCAGCGGTAAAATCATGTTGGTCAGTTGGGATTAAGGTATCTTCTGCTGCAAGTCGTTCTTCATTTTGTAGATTAAGTTCATGCACTAAGCTATACAAGCTTAATGTTGTATTTTTAGCAGCATCCTGCAAGAGAGCAAAACGTTCTGTAGAATGAGAGAAACGTCTAAACAATTGATGCAAAATTCGATGTACACGCATAGGTGTATTCACTTTTAATGGGCTGCTTACACCTTCCGGAAATAAATCAGCGCAATCAATTAAAGTATTTACTACATTTTTAATATAATTTGTTGGGATTTTATTTATTGCATTACTATCTAATTGATCTAAAAAATATAATGCTCGTTCATCTTTATTTAAGCAAAGTACTGCTTCTGTAAATTCTTTTGGATTATGTGCGAGAGATAAAATCGCGTGAAACTCTGCTTTAGGCATATAATCTGCAGCCACAGATAATTGAAAATAAGCATCAAAAAATTCAGCGCTACAGACTCGTCTATTGCGGCGCGCTAACTCTTCCGAATGGTAAAAAGGCATGTCATTTTTATAAATATGACGTAATCGCGGAAATAAAAAGATAAGCAATTGCTGCAGATGTTCACGGGAAATATGTTCTGTGCGATTTAAAATTTCATCACAACGTATTTTATCATCAGCTAATTTTTTCTCATCATGTGCAAAAACAGGGTTGACTAGATCAGTAAATACATCTTTGTTATCTCTAATGCCGATAAATACGCTCGGCGAAAAAACATGAATTGCTGTAATCGCAAAAAAATCGATCGGATTTACTAATTCTTTAACACGCGGATAACTAAAGCTTAAGGTGTTAACGTAGTGAGTGATATCGCGACAATTATGAAAAAAATATTTTAGTGTCGAATAATAAATATCACACCAATATTTTTTGTCCCACATATCTTCTGGTACCATGTCAACGACTTGTTTTAGTCGATCTAATAAAATATTTTCCACATTTTCTTTGGAAATCTCAGGTATTTTAAACGGTAATTGCACGATTTTTTCTAGATAGTTTTCGCCGTCGTTGTCGTATAGATTATTCATCGCACGAATGATGTGTTCTTTATCAATAGCAAGCACATAAACAGTGTTCATGTAGTCGCCCATTGATTTAACAATTTGGAAAATTTGCTTAATTTCTTGATCTTCCATGCGTGCAATATTATCGATAAAAATAATGATTTTATGTTTTTGTTGACTCAGTAAAGTATTTAACTCAGCTTTAATATGCGTTAAGTCGCGACCTGATTCCCAACCATATGCTGCTTCTTGAGCAACACTTGGTTTTATGAGTGAAGCTAACATACTTTGTTTAGGGCGCAATGTTTTTGGTACAGGAAGATGTGTGAAAAAGGAAACGTAAAGTTCAAGTAAATGAATGATTTTTTCTGCATGTTCAACGTAAGCAGCAGAACGACGAATTTCGGAAGAAAGGCGTCGAAAAAAATTATAGATTAATTGATTTTGCCCTGAGTAACTCCATGGGCTAAAATTTAAAATGATAGGTTTTTCTTCATCGAACATATTGCTGGCAGCAATATGAAGTTCTTCTAAGATGAGATTGATGATAGATGTTTTTCCTGTGCCCCATCCACCATATAATCCAATGACAAGGCTCTCTGGATTTTTATGATCTAACATGCAACGCGCTAAATATTTTGCAAAACCTGATCTTCCTAGTTGGTCCTGGTTCTTTGTGAAAATAGGCCGATCTGCGTCAAACACGATAGCGTACTCCCGAAAGACGACGAATCACAGGCTCTAAGGTTATTATAACCTGAAGTTGAGGAAATCAGACTGTAGAGAAGAATGAGATCGCGTTATATTGCTAAGCAGGGTGTGATAAAAATGTCTAATCTGTTATGTATAGATTATTAGTTGCTCATTTTTCCCGATCAGTGTCCAGTGTTTTACTTAATGCTAGCTGCAAGAAAAATAATCCTAAAGCAACGCCAAACGCAATGTACGAAAAGTTTAAAAATGCGTTGCGATAAATAGGTAATTGTAATGCTGCAGTTGTTGCTGTTTTAGGTATGCTAGCCAGTTCAGCGAGGAACCCAGCGAATTCGCCGCCAAAACCTAAGGCCACAAACCAAATACCCATCATCATTCCAGTCAACTGCGGTGGTGAAAGCAATGTGACAGCAGATAAACCGATAGGTGAAAGCAACAGTTCTCCAATCGTGATCAGTAAGTAAGATAATACAATCCATAATGGATTGATCATGTGCGTTGTAGCACTAAAAAAAGTACTCAATGCTAACGTTAAAAAACCTAAGCCAACAAACACAATAGCCCAAACGAATTTTATAAAAGTGGATGGATTTCGTTTGTTTTGATTGAGGGTTTGCCATGACCAAGCGAATAGGGGTCCCAGTAAAATCACAAATACACTTTCGAGTGAATAAAATGCAGTAGTGGGAATGTTAATTCCTAAAAAATGTTTATCAACAAGACGATCAATAAATAAATTGGCTGAGAAAAAGATTTGCAAGAAAAACGTCCAATACACAATGGCTGCGATAATTAAGAAATTCAACAGAATTAACCGATTGCGATAAACAGGATCTTGGCGAAAAGCGAGGATAAAAACAAAAAATAATAAAAATATACCCAGTGTGGGTAGCAGCCATTTGCTTAATAAACTACTTTGTAATAATAAACTTAATAATCCGATAGCTAGCAAGCAATAGGCCAATAACCAAGGTTTATGTAGGAAAGTATATTTATTAGCAAGCGACAGATGTTGTTTATGTCGAATAGGGCTCCATTTTAAACCGAGAGCAAATGTACACAAACCAATTAATAAACCTACACTGGCGAGCGCGAATCCAGCATGCCAACCGAAGTGGTCCTTGATGGTGCCGGAACTAATTCCCGCAAAAAATGCACCCAGATTAATACCAACATAAAAAATAGTAAAACCCGCATCACGTGCTGTATCGCCTGGCGGATATAATGCGCCCAGTAAACTTGAAATATTAGGTTTGAATAAGCCATTACCAACGATGATGGTTGCAAGTGCCAAATAAAATTCATGGTTAGGTGCGAAAGCAAGCAACGCATATCCGATGCTAAGAAAAATTCCACCCCATAAAATGGATACTTTGAATCCGAGTATTTTATCAGCAATGAGACCACCAATCATCGGTGAGATGTAAGCAAGAGCAGTAAATGCGCCGGAAATGATGTAGCTTTGGTCGTCAGAAAATCCAAATGCTCTTGTCATATAGAGGACTAACATGCCTTGTACTACGTAAAAACCGAAACGTTCCCACATTTCAGTTAAAAATAAAAAAGGCAATGCCTTGGGATAATGTCGTGTTGCGTGTATCATATGTTCTCTTGGAAAAGATGAAAACAGGCTCTAAGATCTTACGCTAGTCCACTATGCCTTAGCAATGCATCGATGCTTGGTTCACGTCCACGAAAAGCAATAAATAAATCCATGGGATCGTAGACGCCACCTTGTTCTAAAATGTGCTGTAAAAATGCTTGGCCCGAAGCATGATCAAAAATCCCGCGTTCTTCAAATAGCGAAAATGCATCACTGGATAATACTTCTGCCCATTTATAACTGTAATAACCTGCGGCATAACTACCAGCAAAAATATGTGAAAAACTATGTTGGAAACGATTAAATTGAGGCACAGTCACGACAGCGACAGTTTTTCTAACATCATCTAAGATCGCTTGAATTTGTGAAGGCTTTTCAGGATTGAATTCAAGATGCGAGCGAAAATCAAATAAAGCAAATTCAAGTTGACGCAGCATATGCATTCCAGCTTGAAAATTTTTGGCCGCAAGGAGTTTTTTGTATAACGAATCAGGTAACGATTCATCCGTTGTTTCATGGGCGGAAATAAGAGTAAGGACTTCTTTGTCCCAACACCAATGCTCAAAAAATTGGCTGGGAAATTCTACCGCATCCCAAGGCACACCATTAATGCCGGAAACGGAAGCATAATCTACTCGTGTAAGTAAGTGATGCAGACAATGGCCAAATTCGTGAAAAACCGTTTGTACATCATCATGGGTCAGCAGCGCAGGCTTATTATCATCGAGTGGGCGAGTAAAATTACATGTTAAAAATGCGACGGGATATTGCAAACTTTTATCGGGTAAAAGTTGCCGCATTCGACACTCATCCATCCATGCTCCATCACGTTTGTGCGCGCGCGCATATAAATCAGTGTAAAAATAGCCGCGTAACTTGTTGTCTGCATCATGGACTTCAAAAAACCGCACTTGCGGATGCCACGTATCTATTCCCGCACGCTCAATAATTTTGATGCTGAATAAACGATTCATGACAGTAAACATACCGCTTAATACTTTATCTATAGGAAAATAAGGGCGTAAATCTTCTTGAGAAAGCGCATATTTTTCTTGGCGTAATTTTTCAGTGTAATAAGCTAAATCCCACGCTTCTAATTGAGTGATGTCAGGAGAAATAGATTTAGCAAATGCAGTGAGTTCTTGTATTTCCTGTTCCGCCGCGTGTTTTGATTTAGCAACTAAATTATTTAAAAAATTGAGCACTTGAGCCGACGTGTGCGCCATTTTAGTAGCAAGTGAATAGTCAGCAAAATTTGCAAAACCTAATAATTTTGCAAGCGCATGACGTATTTTTAAAATATTTTCCATAATAGGAGAATTGTCAAAGCGGCCCGCGTGTGGGCCTTGATCAGACGCGCGTGTTACGTAAGCTTCGTAGATCAATTTGCGTAAGTTACGATTTTCTAGATATTTTGCTAAGGATGAATAGCATGGGTGATCTAATGTAAATAACCAACCGCTTTTCCCTTGTTGTTCGGCATTTTGTGCAGCGATTTGCAGTGTTTGTTGCGGCAATCCTGCAAGATCACTCCGGGTTGTCACATGCAGTGTCCAGGCATCGGTTGCATCAAGTAGATTTTCAGCAAATTCTGCGGAGAATTGATTGAGTTGTTTTTGTAGCTCAGTCAAGCGTGCTTTATCTTCCACGGCTAAATTAACTCCTGCAAGTCGGAAGTCTCGCAATTCATTCTCAATCACTTTCTGTTGCGCGGGATTAAAATGGTTGTATTCGGGACTATCAGCAATGGATTTAATAGCTTGATACAGTGTTGCATCTTGCATTAAATCAGAATGATATTGGGTAAGCAGCGGTAAGCAGGCATTATAAACGGCTCGCAGTTCATCCGATTCTGCTACCGCATGCACATGGGCTATAGGCGACCACATTTTATTAAGCTTGTTATGCAGTTCTTCAAGCGGAACTATTAAATTGTCCCAGGTAAATGTTTGTTTATTTGTGAACAATTCTTGTAATTCAGTACGATTTTGCTGAATAATTTGTTTAAGTGTTGGCTCAATTTGTTCTGGTAAAATGCAACTGAAAACAGGAAGGAGGCCTTGATTTAATAGTGGGTTTTCCATACGTTAGCGCCTCTTTTTATTATTATCGAATAATTTAGCGTACCATATTTTGCCTGGCTCGAGGTATAATGCTCTGCTATTACGTAGGCTTCGAAATACATGAAAAAAATCACCTATGACGTCAAAACGTTACAAGGCATGATTGCCGCTTTGCAAGCGTTTTGGGCTGACCAAGGATGTGTCATTGTCCAGCCACTTGATATGGAAGTAGGCGCAGGGACGTTTCATCCTGCCACGTTCTTGCGTGCGGTGGGGCCTGAACCGTGGCGTGCTGCCTATGTGCAGCCTTGCAGGCGGCCTACCGATGGTCGATATGGAGAAAATCCAAATCGCATGCAGCATTATTATCAGTTTCAAGTTGTGTTAAAACCGTCTCCTATTAATATTCAAGAGCTCTATCTTGATTCATTGCGTGCATTGGGAATTGATCCGCTGATCGATGATGTTCGTTTTGTGGAAGACAACTGGGAAGCACCTACACTCGGCGCATGGGGATTAGGCTGGGAAGTGTGGCTCAATGGAATGGAGATAACCCAATTTACTTATTTTCAACAGATTGGTGGATTGGAATGTCGACCTATTACCGGTGAAATTACCTATGGTCTTGAACGTTTAGCTATGCCGCTGCAAGGAAAAGATAATTTTTATGATCTGGTATGGAGCCGGACATCGCATGGTACAGTCACGTATGGCGATGTGTTTCATCAAAATGAAGTGGAAATGTCGAAATATAATTTTGAATTGGCCGATGTTGAGATGCTATTCAAACAATTTTATACCTATGAACACGAAAGCAAACGTTTAATTGAAGCGGGGTTACCTTTGCCCGCTTATGAGATGGCTTTTAAAGCATCACATACGTTTAATCTTCTTGATGCGCGTCATGCTATTTCTGTGACTGAGCGACAACACTATATTTTAAAAATTCGTCGCTTAACCAAAATGGTAGCAGAAAGTTATTTAAAAGCACGTGAAGCATTAGGATTTCCTTTGTTACAGGACAAAAAAGATGCCGCAAGTTATTGCGAAAAATAACGATTTTCTCGTTGAAATTCATACAGAAGAATTACCACCCAAGACATTGTTCCGCTTGGCAGATTGTTTGTTAACAGAAATAAAAACACGCTTAGATAAGTTAGAATTATGTTATCAAGATGCCTGTTTTTATGCGACACCGCGTCGACTTGCCGTTTTTATAAAAAAATTAGCAACAAAACAAGCAGAAGCAATCGTCGAGCGAAAAGGTCCGAAAATGAGCGCTGCTTTTGATAAAGAAGGTAAACCTACATCGGCCTGTGTTGGTTTTGCGCGTTCATTAAGTATGCTGCCAGAACAACTTATTACGATTAAAGATCACCAAGGGGAATGGGTAGGGTATCAACAAACCGTTGCTGGCAAATTAGCACAAGACATTTTGCCCGCTCTCGTGCAGCAAGCGTTGCTAGCATTACCTATTCAGAAACGTATGCGCTGGGGCAATGGTAATGTCGAATTCGTACGGCCGGTGCATTCTGTGATGATGCTATATGGTGATGAAGTTATTGATGCCGAAATTTTAGGTTGTCGTGCAGGGCGATTAACACAGGGTCATCGTTTCCATAGCAAAGGATGGATTTCTATTTTGAAGCCAAGTCGTTATGTTGCTGCATTAGAAAAGAAATACGTAATTGCTGATTTTATTCGACGTAAAGAAATCATTCGCGCGGAGGCGCAACAAGCCGTACATTTTTTACAAGATGCTACGGTTTTCCTGGATGAAAATTTACTGAATGAAGTAGCGGGTTTGGTGGAATGGCCGGTTGCTCTTTGCGGAAATTTTGCGAAAACTTTTTTGACGTTACCTCCAGAAGTTCTCATTTCTGCTATGCAAGATCATCAACGTTATTTTCCGGTTATGAATCAACATAAACAATTACTGCCTTATTTCGTTACAATAAGTAACATTAAAAGTCTCGATGCAAAACGTGTCATGACCGGGAATGAACAAGTATTACGCGCGCGTTTATCGGATGCGGCTTTTTTCTTTGCAACAGATAAAAAACAAAAATTGAGTGAACGTTTAGAAAGTTTAAAACAGGTTATTTTCCAAGCAAAATTGGGCACCTTATATGACAAAGCACAGCGAATTTCACGTCTTGCTGCGCATATTGCCACATTAAGTCATGTTAA
Source organism: uncultured Coxiellaceae bacterium (assembly GCA_964484285.1). Lineage (GTDB taxonomy): Bacteria > Pseudomonadota > Gammaproteobacteria > DSM-16500 > DSM-16500 > CAZUQP01. Next base: position 13,683 of record CAZAEO010000004.1, read on the forward strand.
TCCAACAGATGCTGAACGTGCAGGGATGTTAGCGAAAACAGATCTTACTACAACCATGGTCAATGAATTTCCGGAATTACAAGGAGTCATGGGCTATTACTATGCGTTGCATGATGGAGAGCACAAAGAAATTGCTCTAGCATTAAATGAACAATACATGCCGCGATTTTCGGGCGATGCATTGCCGGCTACAGCTCTTGGGCAGGTATTGGCACTCGCGGATCGACTTGATACACTTGTTGGCATCTTTGGTATTCATCAAGCGCCTACAGGTGATAAAGATCCTTTTGCGTTACGGCGTGCAGCCTTGGGAATTTTACGTATTTTAATTGAGAAACAATTCAATTTAGATTTACACGAATTAATTCAGATTGCAGAACAAGGGTATGCGAACAATTTAGAAAACAAAAAAGTGGTGACTGATGTATTGCAGTTTATTTTGGAACGTTTAAAACCTTGGTATCAAGATCAAGGTATTTCTGCGGATGTATTAGCATCAGTTGCAGCGCTCGCTATTTACAAACCCTATGATATTCATCAACGTATTCAAGCGGTACAACATTTTAAAAATTTGCCTGAAGCCGCCGCGCTCTGTGCCGCCAATAAACGAGTGAGTAATATTTTGGCGAAATCGAATAGTGAAATAAAAACGAAGCACGTAGATGAAAAATTATTTGAACATGAAGCAGAACAAATATTGGTTATGAAACTCATGGAGAAATGTGCTGTTGTGAAGTCACTGTCCGAGCAAGGAAATTATACGGAAGTATTAACTCAATTAGCGAGTTTACGCGAACCGGTCGATAATTTTTTTGATCATGTCATGGTAATGAGCGATGATCAAGCGCGCAGAGAAAATCGATTGTGGATATTAAAACAATTGCGTGAACTTTTTTTAAATGTTGCTGATGTTGCCCTATTACAATGAAAAAAATAATCATATTAGATCGCGATGGAGTTATTAATTATGATTCGTCGGAATACATCAAATCGCCTGATGAGTGGCGGGCTATTCCTGGTAGCTTAGAAGCCATAGCGGATCTCAATCGATTTGGATACAAAGTGGTAATCGCTACTAATCAATCAGGAATTGGACGTGGTTATTATGATGTTGCTATGCTGAATATCATTCATGAAAAATTGAGGCGGGAATTGGCGGCAGTCGGCGGCTATATTGATGGAATATTTTTCTGTCCACATCGTCCGGAAGATAATTGTAATTGCCGCAAACCAAAGCCTGGATTGTTATACCAAGTTGAGCAGAAATATCAAATCAATTTGAATGATGTTCATTTTATTGGGGATAAATTGTCAGATGTACAGGCAGCACGTGCAGCAGGATGCAAGCCTATTTTAATTTTGTCGACGGTTTCACAAGAAATATTAAAGAATAATGAAGAATATAAAGATGTGCCCTGTTTTGCGGATTTGGCGTCAGCAGTACAATTTATCAGACTCTGAGAGGACGCATGAAAAAAGAATCTCTTTTACATAAAATAAATTTGTTCGTACGTTCGCTGATTTTTTCAATCATCATGATTGTGACTATTATTATTTACAGTTTTGTCTGCATATTCATTTCTCCTTTGCCATTACGTTATCGTTGTGCATGGATATTGACATGGACAAATTTCATTATTTGGCTATTAAAAAAATTGTGTTACATCGATTATAATATTCAAGGGTTGTCAAATATTCCCGCTGATCGCAATGGTGTCGTGTTAAGTAAGCATCAATCTATATGGGAAGCATTTATATTACCTAATTTTTTTAAACAAGCCGCTATTATTGTGAAACGAGAGTTATTATGGATCCCCTTTTTTGGCTGGGGATTAGCAACAGTGAATCCCATTGCAATTAATCGTAGAGATAAAGCATCTGCGATGGAACAAATCATTATTAAAGGTAAAAAATCTTTAGAAGAAGGACGATGGATTATCATCTTTCCTGAAGGTACCCGTACAACTCCCGGAAAAGAAGGTCATTATCGTGCTGGGGGTGCACGGTTAGCAGTGGCTGCGGGTTGTCCTGTTATTCCAGTTGCGCATAATGCGGGTCGATATTGGCCGAAGAGAGGATTCATAAAAAACCCAGGTACAGTTCAAATGGTCATTGGTCCTTTGATTGAAACAACAAATAGAACTCCAGAAGATGTAACAAAGGAAGTCAAAAATTGGATTGAAGATACACTGAAAAAAATCGATAACGAATAGCAAGTATTTTTCAACATTTCCTGGAGGCCAGCTTTCGCTGGCACAAGGTTATTTGCTCACGCTTCACAACTACCCGAATTTTTTATACAGGAAGCAACAGGCGCTTCAGATAAAATCAGTGGTTGCAAAATGTGATATGGAATTTCAACTTCTTGTGCGCCATTTGCATAGGGCGCAACTTGATATTCATTGAACGTAATTAAAATGCCATCTGACTGGATGTTCCAAAATTGATAATTCTTGGGAATGGGAGCAGTGCCTTTTGCAATCATCCATTTGTCTTGCAGTTTTTTGCTAAGCGTCGCATTGGAATACTTGGCGAAGGCTTTCAAATAATTTTTTCCTGGCTTGAAGATATCATTCAATGTTAAGACTTTACCTTGGTTTAAATCAAAATTGAGTACTTTATAAGTATGATAAGGATGCGCTCTACCCGCTTGCATTCCTTCAATCGACAAACGCACGCTGATGAAAGTATGATTAACAGGTTTGATTAAATCAATATCATAGTCAATGTGTAATTTATTATGTCGTATTGATTCTGGCAACGTTTGCATATGCGGTACATCTGCTTTGACGTAATTTTTGAATTGCTGCATGCTTTCTTTTACCATGTTACCCATTAAACGATTAAATTCTTTTGCATGCGCAGGGAGTGTTTTGCCAGAAATTTGCGGAAACTCAACATCAATTATATAAGATAATTGTTTGTTTGCTTCGTGTTGCATTGCGGGAATAATTTTAAAATCCTGGTCAATATGGATTGCTTCTCTTTCTTTTGCATCCTCTGTGGATGCATCTACCGAAGGCGCAACGGTTACTGTTGTTTGCGCCTGATCCGGAGGTGGTGTAGCCGGTGTAACAGTGACCACGCCGGATGGCGATACACTGGTCACTTCTGGCGATGCAGCAGGAAGATGCACGGAGGGAGTATTATCTTCTTCTTCAGTTCCTGATGTCGATTGCGTTGGCGCAGCAAAACTGATGTTTGTAAGTAATGCGGTAGATATAAAAGCAATCATTAGTTTTTTCATGAGCGGCTAACCTTTTAGGTATAAGTGCACAAAAATATAACAGATGAAGCTTTGCGGGGTCAAGAGCAATAAGAACCCCTGCACTAATGCCTATGCATGGTATATTTCTTGTCTAAGCGGTACAATGCACTATTAAAATGATATGAATTGTTCCGAATGAAACTCGCATTTTGCCTTTTTAAATACTTCCCTTTTGGTGGTTTACAGCGTGATTTCCTACGTATTGCTAAAGAATGCGTGCGCCGTGGTCATGCGGTTGACGTCTATACGATGGAATGGGAGGGTGATTTAGATCCTGAGTTATCAGTGAAGGTTATCGCAACGAGGGGTTGGCAAAATCATACACGTAGCCGGAATTTTGTTACCCACGTGCAAGCTGATTTAGTTAAACAGCGCTATGATCTCGTCGTTGGGTTTAATAAAATGCCTGGCTTAGATATCTATTACGCGGCAGATAGTTGTTTTCAAGCAAAAGCACGTACGCAGCATGGGGTATGGGATCGGTTAATGCCGCGCTATCGGCATTTAATTAGCTATGAAAGCGCAGTATTTTCAAAAAAAATGAACACGCAAATTTTATTAATTTCGGCTGCAGAGCAAGCGGAATTTATGCGTTATTATCACACTGCGCCGACACGTTTTCACTTATTGCCGCCAGGAATCACAGGGGATCGAATTGCGCCAGCCAATGCAGACAAGATACGTTTAGCTGTTCGGCACGCGCACCACATAGAAGACAATACGTTTTTACTGTTGTTAGTCGGTTCAGGATTTAAAACCAAAGGGTTGGATCGTGCTTTGTTAAGTCTTGCTGCACTGCCAGAGCATTTAAAAAAACGTACGAAGTTATATGTGATAGGTCAAGATAATCCACGTATTTTTCAGCAACAAGCAAGACATTTAAATATTGCTGCGCATGTTACTTTTTTAGGAGGGCGTGATGACGTGCCGCAACTGATGTTAGCAGCAGATGTGTTGTTGCATCCCGCGTATCGTGAGAATACAGGCACGGTACTGCTTGAAGCCGTCATTGCTGGTTTACCGGTACTCACAACAGATGTGTGCGGTTATGCTCATTATATCCATCAAGCGAAAGCGGGCGTGATATTATCTTCACCTTTTCAACAGCAGGAGTTCAATCAGACACTGATGGATATGTTATCATCCCCTGAACGTAGTACGTGGCATCACAATGGATTAGCTTTTGCAAAAAATGCGGATATTTATAGTATGCCGGAACGAGCAGCGGATGTGATTGAGGCATTACATGTTAATGCTTGATGCTAAAATTAAATCATTCTTTACGACTTCGTCATCACTCTTTGCGCAAATGATGGTGCTGCGCGGCACGGTATATCGCCAACTCGAAAATCGCAAAACACAACGTATTATAATGAACAATCAAACGTATTTTATTAAGCAACATTTTGGTGTGGGCTGGAAAGAAATTTTTAAAAATCTTTTACAGTTACGTTTGCCCGTCATCAGTGCAAAAAAAGAATGGCAGGCATTGCAGCGATTACAGCAATTAAATATTCCAGCGCCTATTCTAGCGGGGTATGGCGGTGAAGGAATCAATCCAGCACGATGTCAGTCGTTTGTACTGACGCAGGAATTACCAGAAAGTGTTAGTCTCGAAGAGTTGGGAAAACAATGGCAGAATACACCGCCCACCTTTCGTTTTAAACAACAACTTATTACAGAAGTCGCACGCATAGCGCGTACCTTACACGAAAGTGGCATGAATCATCGAGATTTTTATATATGTCATTTTTTGTTAGATAGACAAAAAACCCAACAGGACAAGCCTTTATTGTATCTGATTGATCTTCATCGGGCGCAAATGCGTAGGCACACTCCTATTCGGTGGAGGATAAAAGACTTGGCAGGACTCTATTTTTCCAGTAAAGACATAGGCCTCACCAAACGGGACCTGTTGCGTTTTATGCAAAAATATCGTAATAAATCATTAAGCTTGATAGTAACGGAAGAGGACGCTTTTTGGCGGAGGGTAAAAAAACGTGGCGACAAGCTGTATCGAGAACATGCAAGATAATCTAACGCAAGCGCAAGAAATGACGTGGAAAAATCTTGCTAAAGCTAATCTTGCAACAACGGTTCCATTCAAACTTGCATTGGATACACAAGATGCTTCTTCAATTGAGTGTGAAAAAATTTTACGTGTGATTCCCGGTAAACGATTAATTGTTGCGGCCACCTGGAACGATCAACCTGTAGTGGCAAAATTATTTTATGAGCCATGGAAAGCAAAACGACACTCTACGCGGGAATTAAAAGGAATTGAAACTTTACTTACATCGGGTGTGCCTACGCCTAAATTACTTTTTCATGGGACAGCACAAAAAAAACGCGTATCTGTTTTGTTGTTTGAGCATGTAATGGAAGCGCGTAATTTGTATGATGTTTGGCAAGAACAAGCTGACTTAGAAGAATTAACAACGCTGATGCAGGCGGTTACTATTGAATTGGCCACGCAACATGTGTTGGGCATTGTGCAGCGCGATTTACATTTGAAAAATTTTCTCTTAAAAAACAATCAAATTCTGACGTTAGATGGTGGTAGTATTCAATGTTTTCATAAGTCACTTGCTAAAAAGCCGAGTTTAGATCATCTAGGATTGTTCTTTGCACAATTAGGTGTTGGTACAGAACAATTACAACAAGAATTGTTTCAAACGTATGTGCGCGCGCGCGGTTGGATTGTAAAATCGGTGGATGTGCGTTACTTGCAAACAGTAATAAAAAAATGGCATCGACGACGCTGGCAACGTTATGTTGCCAAATTGAAACGTAGTAGTTCAGCTTTTGCAAAAATTGCAACGCCGCAAAAATGGATTATGTATGATCGAAATTATGATTTACCTGAATTTCAGCAGTTTTTAGCGAATCCAGAGGCAATATTTAATCAACAGCCTACTAAAATTTTGAAGGCAGGCCGCACTTCAACGGTCGCAAAAATAACGTTAGATAACAAAGTATTCGTCGTTAAACGTTATAATGTAAAAGGTGTATGGCATTGGTTGCGCCGTTCTTTGCGCCCTACACGTGCTGTTGCGTCATGGCAGTTAGCACATCTTTTGCGATTATTTGGCATACCTACGGCAAAACCAGTGGCATGTATTGAGAAACGTTTTTTAGGATTACGCAATAAATCTTATTTTGTTATGGAATATATTTCAGGCGCGCATTTGGGCGATTATTTCAAACACTATCAAAAAGAAGATACACGTTTTGTTACTATGGCCGCGCGTGTCATGGCATTATTCAATAATTTAGCCAAACTACGTATAAGTCATGGCGATTTAAAAATGACAAATATATTGATTGAAAATGAGCGGCCTATTTTAATTGATTTAGATGGCGTAACAGAGCATCGCAGTGTCAAGAAAGTGCAACGCGCATATAAAAATGAAATAAAACGTTTTATGCAAAATTGGGAAGATCGTCCGGATGTGAAAAAGTTGTTTGAAGAGCTAATATAATATTAAAGAACATCATGAATATACTCATTTACGATCCAGCTACTCCTATTGCGTACACCGATGCAACCTTGCATCAACAAGCATTACGCGGTACTGAAAGTACGATAGTGCGTATTGCACATGCATTATCGCGATATCATTCTATTTCTATTGCGCAGCATTGCCGCAATATAGCAGATAATCTTATCAGTAATGGGGTGCGCTATATTTCATTCGCTACAGCACATACTTTATCACCTGATATTGTGATTCTGTTGCGTCATCCTGCATTAATAGAAATGATAACAGCTTTTTTTCCACAGGCCAGATATTTTTTGTGGATGCATAATTTGCCTTCACGTCACTTACATACTTATGCCAATTTCATGGCTAAACATCGTTGGCAGATTATTGCTGTTTCTCATTTTCATCGAAAAAAAATAGAAATGCGTTTGCAAGGAAAATGGTATCAACGTCTTTTCCGTAAACAAAAAGAGATGGTTCCAGTACGTGTGCTTTATAATCCGATTGCGGATGATTTGGATTTTAATGGAATACCTATCGATTCTAATCAAATGATTTTTACTAGTTCTTCTTATAAAGGATTAATACCCACTTTAAAATTATTTGCAATGGTTCGTGAACAATTTCCTGAATATGAATTATTAATTATTAGCCCTAACGATTTAGATAAGGATATCATCTTGCCGAAGCAAGCACGTTCGGTCGGCCCTCTTCCTCCGTATCGACTGATACAACATATTAGAGAATCATTTTGTGTTTTCTATCCTCAAACAGAACGTGTTGAAACATTTGGTCTAGTTTATGCAGAAGCAAATGCAGTAGGTACACCTGTTTTAGCGCATGATTTTGGTGCGGCGGGTGAAATATTAAGTCATCCGTGTCAATTGATTAATGGGTACAATGTATCAACCGTGATTGAGAAAATAAGAGAATGGCGCGAACAGCGTCCCATCGTTAAAGCGAAGCCTGAATTTAGATTGAGTAACGTTACGCAATTGTGGTTACGTATGTTTGAACAATCCCATATCTGATAAGATGTTGTCGAATTTACTTTACGATTTACTTTTCCCCACATCAGTACTTTCAAAAATCTTGTCTGCGGAAGCTGCGACAAAACCAGAATATAGTTTTCCATTTGGCATGGGATAGCGCTTGGCAAATTCATAATAACAAGAAGGAATGTGATAGGTTCCTTCAATAAATTTTACGGGCACTTCTTCGGCCAAGGTGCTGGATTGTTCCAGATAATTAGCCGGTGTTCCTTTCACCAAGCCGCCTGATGTATTTAATTTAAATTGATGCTCTAATAAAAATGTATTGACATCGCTCACTTCTTTGAATTCATCAAACGCATTTACGTTAACAGTAAAGTGATTGGTGCAAAATCCAAAAGCATACATCCAAGCAGCATATTCTGATTCAGCTAATAATTTTTTATAGATGGAATAACTGAGTGGCTGCCAAAAGGTGCCGGCTGTCAGAAAATTTTCTGAATGTAATGCATTATCCGGAATTTTGTTGACGCATGTTGTAACAGTTGCTTGCAATTCAGGACTGAATTTTTCGGTCAATAATTCGCTGATAAATATTTTGGGTGCGTTAGGATCAGAATGTTCGTAATGCTTGGCAAATAATTTCTTCACGGGAAAATCATATTTACCTTTTTCCTTGTAACCATAAGCAATAAAAAATTGAGCTAACTGATCCACATTGATTTTGGAATGATTAAATGTGCGAAGAGCAATATGATCATTGACAATTTTTTCGCCTTGCGCAATTAAAAGATGATGGACTTTATCAGCGTGCGGATTGCGTTTTGCATAATCTTGCCAAAGGGTAGTAAATAATGCTTGATAGCTCATGGTCGTTCCTTCTTCGATAATACTTCCAGTGGATGTGCCAATGCTATTCCCGCAAAACGTTTTGTCTGTGTGCGACAGGAATAGCCTGTTGCAAGAACACGCCCAGGATAGCGCGTAAGATGATTTTGCCAGCCCATCTTAAATAAGTGTTCTGAATGATTTACATGTTCTGTTTCATGGCCATAGGATCCCGCCATTCCACAGCAGCCAGCGGTAAGCGGTATTAATTGTAAGCCGACAGCTGCAAAAATAGTTTGCCATAGCGTGTCTGTTACGAGCAAGGACGTTTTTTCAGTGCAATGACTGAGTAAATAATAGGGTTTCTGCGGATCTTGTTTAGGTAACTTATCTAAGTGGGCGTGTAAAAATTCTTGTGGCAATTGAACATTGAAGCCAAAATTTTCTTGACCTATCATTTTTTGATATTCATCACGATAAGTCAATGTGATGCTAGGATCAATTCCTATCAAGGGCACTTTTAATTCCGTCAATTTTTTTAAATAAATGCTATTTTGTCTGACGATCTGCTCAAAATCTTTTAAAAATCCATTCACGTGCAACGGTTTGCCATTTTTAAAGAAGGGTGCTACATGAATTGAAAATCCAAGTGTTTTAAATAAGCGACAACAACTCTCCATGACTTTTTTATCATAAAATGAAGTAAACGCATCTTGAATGAGAATAATAGAATTTGATTTGATTTCATGGAGAGAATAGTGTTTTTCATTTAACCATGGATCAATACGTGGTGGGTTTGTAATTTTCAAGAACGTTTGTAAAAGAAAGCGCATTAACCTATTTTGAGTTAGCCAGTTTAACGCGCGTGGAAACGCTGCTTGCCATTGTGCGATGGTTTCCGTATGCGCGATAACATAATCGCGTAATTTGCGTCGATAACGCGTATAATAGTGCGCAAGAAATTTTGCTTTTATGTCGGGAATGTCTACGTTTAATGGACATTGATTGCTACAGGCTTTGCATGCTAAACAGCCTGCCATAGCAGCAAATACTTCATGCGAAAAATCGGCGGTTTTTTTCGAACGAAACAATTTAGCCAAGCTACGTGTTAGGGGTATGGGGTCAATGACATAATGGGTTTTTGCCAATTGACGCAGCCATTCACGAATCACAGTTGCTCTACCTTTAGGCGAATGAATACGATCTTGCGTGACTTTGAATGAAGGACACATGACATCTTGCGTGGCAAAATTAAAACAGGCACCGTTACCATTGCATGCTAGTGCAGATGCATATTCATTGTTTGCAGTAACTGCAATTTGTTTATCAAAATGACCACGCATGGATTCATCAATACGTACGATGTTATCCTTCGAATCAAGTGGCACGGCGATTTTGCCTGGATTTAATTGATTATAAGGATCAAATAACGTTTTAATTTGCCGCAATACAACATAAAGTTCTTCACCAAAAAATTCTACGCCATATTCGCTGCGATAACCTTTGCCGTGCTCGCCCCACATAACACCGCCGTATTTTTTTACCAATGCAACGACTTCATCAGACAAATGACGCATGAGTGTTTCATCGGCGGAGATTCGCATGTCTAATGCAGGTCGGACGTGTACACAACCAGCATCAATATGACCGTACATGCCATAGGTTAATTGATGTTGATTCAATAATGTTTTGAAGTCGTCAATATAAGGAGCTAATTTTTCTGGTGGTACAGCTGTATCTTCAATAAAAGGAATAGGCCTTCGTGTTCCGTCCTGATTTTTGCTAATGAATCCGACAGCCTTTTTGCGTAATTCCCATAATAATTTTATTTCTGTTTCATTTTTTGCGAGATAGTAGCCTAGTGTCTGTTCATTGGCATCAATATTATGACACAGTTGCACCATTTGTTGATTAAGTTTGGCTTCATCGTTACCTGCAAATTCCACTAAATTTATCGCTTTGGCAGGTTCGATGAATTCTTTGATTTTAAAATAGTTACTGTCTTCACGTGCGAGTGCAATTAATTTTTCATCAATGGTTTCAATCACGAGCGGCTGAATATTTTCCGTGATGTCTTTGGCGCGTAATGCATCTGCAAAGCGATGATATTTAATGACGACCAGTTTTTTAAATTTAGGCAGACAGGATAATTTTAATTTGCATTCAGTGACGATGCCAAGGGTGCCTTCTGAACCAGCAAACAAATAATTTAAATTCAATTTATCTTTATATGCTTTTGCTAAATTGTAGCCATTGAGCGTGCGCGGCGCTGCGAAAAATTTTTTACGAATTAATGTCTGATTTTTTATTAATAAAGTCGTTAATTTTTCCTGTAATGGATCATGTGGATAGAATTCACCCGAGTGAATGATACTGCCGTTACTTAATACACAGGTTAAATCAATAATATGATCACTTGTACGCCCTATTATTTTTGAACCTATACCACATGCATCCGTATTGATCATGCCGCCGATGGTTGCGCGATTGCTCGGAGAAATTTCTGGTGCAAAGTGCATTCCATGCGGCAGGAGATATTGATTCAGTTGATCCAATACAACACCGGGCTGTACTCGCACCCATGCTTTATGCAAATTCATTTCAAGAATAGTGCGCAGGTATTTAGAACAATCGATAATGATGCCGGCTGAAAGTGATTGACCATTTGTGGCAGTACCACCGCCACGCGGAGCAAATTGAATGCTATGAAATGGTGGTTGCTGACTCAGTTTCATGGCAAGCACAATATCTTCTGTACTTTTCGGCAAAATAACGGCTTGTGGAATGACTTGATAAATGCTGTTGTCTGTTGCGACAGCCAAACGCGCTGCGTAATCTGTTCTGATTTCCCCATAAAAACGACTCGCGCGCAGATAGGTAAGAAAGTCGCGATATGTTTTTTCTATAGTATATTCGGGTGTAATACGTGGAAGAATCATAAGAAGATACTACAATACAATATTGCAATTTGAAATATCGCTCTATATGATGAAATGCTTTTAGGACAAATAAGTTTCTATAAGGAGGCGTTGTGATGGATTCGCGCGGTATTAGAACGCGGCTAGGAAACGCATTGTATCATGGGTATGAATGGATAGGACAGACGGTAGCCGGAGATTTGTGGGAAGCGTCTGAATCTGATGGCACAGGGCTTGGAAAGATGATTCATAAAGCGTCCACACGTGCTAAAGTTGATCCGCGTCATATTGCCTGGCTGCGTTTTTTGCATCAGTATATAGTTTATATAGAAGATGCTTCCTTTATTCAACAGTTGGAATTTAATGATGCATTGGCGGGACATGATACGACCGGGGTATTTGGCATATTCGGCAAAAAAAATCCACGTAATTTGTTTGCCCAACCGACAGAATCACATCAATGGAGAGTAGGGCGGAGTGCGTTTGTTAATCATTTATATATGCTTAAGGCGCTAAAAAAAATGACAGATCCTATGCATAAGATTATCGATCTGTATGAAAAAGAAATAACTGAACTAAAAGGTGAAATGGAGGACATAGAAGATTTTACTACTCGATTTACCATGGATATCATAGGGAAAACTCAGCTGGCGATTGAAAAATTTCCAATAAAACAACAGCGAGAATTTTCCCGTATTATTAATAATGTCACTACCCTCATAGCGAATCCATTACATAGTATTGAAGCTATTTTACCTTCAAGCATACGTTCTCTAAAAGCATGTTTACGAAGTTCCCAAAAAACAAAATCATTAGAGGAACTGATGCAGCCTGCACGAGATATATTATTAGATGTGATTAAACAAAATGAAGAATCCATTTTAGGGACAAATAATTGGTTAAGAGATGTTTCACTGCAGCAAATCTGGTGCCGTAAAAAAGCAGAAGAACGGGGGCTTAAAGAAGAAGAAAAATGGCCGGATGATGTAGCAAAAGACAAATGGTTTTATGAAAAAGCATGTAAAGCGGACTGGTTTAAAGCAATAGAAAATGAAGAATGGCCTAAGGCTTTGGAGGGACGCTCAAAAGAAATCATCGATATATTATATTCACCAGCGATGATAGATGATGCGGCTTTGTTTTTGGTAGTGGGACATGAAACATCGGCCAAATTTTTTCACTATACGCTGACGTTGCTTGCTGATCCTGCCCATAAAAGTATTGTGCAGAGGCTGCGAGATGAGGTAACGACTTATTTGCAAGAAGAGAAAAAATCGCCTGAACAATTAACGGTAGACGATTTGCAAAAACTACCCTATTGCCAAGCGATTGCATTTGAAGGATTACGTTTATTTCCGCCTGTTCCTCTTCTCAAAGGGCAATTAACTAAGGACATTACGTTTGCAGAAATTGGATTATGCGCTCATCAAAGCGACTATAAAGAAAAAATGAAAAAGCGTAACAAAGCCATGGATATCACGCTTAGAAAAGGAAGTTATGTATTCATTTCTCCATTAGAATTCCATCATTCTAAAATTTATGATAATGCAGATGCGTTTGATCCTAAAAGATTTATCGATAAAAAAACGGGATTATTGAAAAAACCCGATTCAACGATGTGGATCCCTTTTGGAGACAATCAAAAGCGAAATTGTCCAGGAAGTAAATTTGCACAACTGGAAGTATTGCTTGCGTTGATCCGATTTTTTATGAAATTTGATTTTCTGATGGATGATAAAGATCGTTATACGGTGACCCCAAAATTTACTTTACAACCTGGAAAGCAAGGTATTCGTGCTAAGGTAATGCCTCGAGAAGAAAAGGGTCAGGAATATGAGCATGTATCTCCCTTATCGCGTTGAGCACCTAGTCGTATTAACTAAGTTATGTTAGTCATGTTAACATAAAAGCTCACATGATGGAGATGATAACGATGTTAGTCAATATACATGATGCTAAAACGCATTTTTCAAAGTTTATCAATCAAGCCTTAAAAGGGGATGAAATTATTATTGCTCGAGGTGGAAAACCGCTGATTCGACTTGTGCCTTATACTGAAGAAACACAGGTACGTCGAGGCGGGCAATTTAAGGGTTTAATCCATATCAGCGATGATTTTGATGCACCTTTGCCAGAGGATATTTTGAAACAGTTTTATGGGGATGAAACTTAATATGCACTATTTGCTGGATACCCATATTATTACCAAAGATGCAAAAATGGCGGAATATCCTGTTGTGATAATACAGGCGTGAATTGCATTTACACTTCAAATTTAATTCCTTGCGCAAGCGGTAACGCATCACTCCAATTGATGGTGTTGGTTTGTCGCCGCATGTAGTTTTTCCATGCATCAGACCCTGCTTCACGTCCACCGCCGGTATCTTTTTCTCCACCAAAAGCACCGCCAATTTCTGCACCCGATGTACCAATATTCACATTGGCAATACCGCAATCACTGCCGCGCGCGGATAAAAAAGCTTCAGCGTGTTTTAAATGATTGGTAAAGAGTGCAGATGATAGCCCATGTTGCGAATGATTGTGCATATCAATTGCTTCCGCGAATGTTTTGTATTGCATCACATATAAAATCGGTGCAAATGTTTCGCGTTGGACTACATCCCATTCGTTTTTTGCTTCAACCAATGTCGGTTCAACAAAATAGCCTGGGCGGTTTATGACATTGCCGCCAAATAAAATTTTTCCACCGGCTTTTTTAATATCAGCAATGGTTGTTTGGTATTTCTCGACAGAAGCTTGATCAATCAAAGGGCCCATTAAATTGTTTTCATCCAAAGGATCACCAATGGTTATTTTTGCATAAGCAAGGGTAAGTGCATCCACCAAGTTGCGATAAAGGGTTTCATGCACAAAAAGACGTCGTGTTGTGGTGCAGCGTTGTCCTGCTGTGCCGACTGCGCCGAAGACAATGGCAGGAACAGCTAATTTTAAATCAGCTGTTTCATCGACGATAATGGCATTATTACCGCTTAATTCCAGTAATGCTTTGCCCAGACGGTGTGCAACAATTTCATTGACTGCACGACCTACTGTGGTTGAACCAGTAAATGAAACCAGCGATACTCGTTTATCACTGACAAATTGTTTGGCTAAATCATTATTGTCTGTAACGAAAAGTGAAAATAGGCCACGCAAATTATTTTTTTGCATGACGGCGTTACAAATATGTTGGACGGCGATAGCAGAAAGCGGTGTTTTGGGGGAGGGTTTCCAAACAACAGTATTGCCGCAAATAGCAGCAAGAAAGGCGTTCCATGCCCAGACGGCTACAGGAAAATTAAACGCAGAAATCACACCTACCACACCTAGTGGATGCCATTGTTCATACATGCGATGAAGAGGCCGTTCCGAATGCATGGTTTGTCCATATAACATACGTGCTTGACCAACGGCCAAATCAGCCATGTCTATCATTTCTTGCACTTCGCCGTTGCCTTCTTGCTTTGATTTTCCCATTTCCAAGGAAACAAGACTGCCTAACATCTCTTTATGTTGGCGTAATGCGTCGCCTAGTTGGCGAATGATTTCACCACGTTTGGGTGCTGGAACAGTGCGCCATTCAAGAAATGTTTTGTGCGCTTCAGTAATGACATGTTCATAATCCGCCTGCGAGCAATTATAGACAGCGCCAATGGCCTCAGCTGTGGTCGGATTATAAGAAATAATTTCTCCTTCGTGGGTCGTTTTTGCCCACCACGTTGTATCCGTGCTTGTTCCCGCATTTTTAGCAGTTAATTTGAGTGCGGCTAAAATAGTATTATGCATAGTATTGCCCAAATCGATTGTGAGTTAATTCGTCTAAAGAAAATTGTTCTTGTTTTACAAGGCCGTTATATTTTCCAGGTTGTGTCACCACCCTATCCAATACAGCACAAATAGCAGATGCTGTAGTTAATTGTATCGCGGACCAGTCTGTACCGTTGATGTTTTTCGGATAGAATTTTTTAACATAATTTTCTTCGGAATAGATACCTTCTTGTGTACCTGTCACTGAAACATAGACCAGTACTACATCCTGTCCTGTTTTAGGAATGGCGTTTTCTAAAATACGTTTTAATGTATCGCGATCATGATTTAATTTAAGATCATTCATCAGAAATCGCATTTTTTCGCAATGTCCCGGATAGCGAATTGTTTTGTAGCTTAATGAGTTGACTCGTTTCGCATAGGATGAAGCCAAGCTGCCGATACCACCTGAGGTGTTGAATGCTTCATACGTTAAACCATCAATTTTAATTTCTTCCAGGTCATCTAAGGGTAATGCTTGAACTTCTTTTCCATCCACAATAGCATGACACAGATTACCATATTCATTGATCAAGCCATCCGTAGACCAGGTGAGTGAATATTGCAATGCATTACTGATGTTAAGAGGCAAAGCCCCTACGCGCATTTTGACGGAATCAAGCGTTGGAAAATGTTTCATTAATTGATTAGCGACAATGCTGATAAATCCTGGTGCTAATCCACATTGTGGAACAAAAGCAACCGAGACATTTTTGGCTAATGCGGTGACTGTGTTTGCGGTCTGCGTGTCTTCTGTTAAATCGAAATAATTCAGATTAAATTCTTTTGCAATGTGTGCAATAGCAATATTGCGATAATAAGGTAAGCTAGAAACAATCGTTTCAACTGGATTTTTACGTAAAAATTCAGCGATTGTTTCAGGTTTTTTTGCATCAAGTTGCACTAATTTTACCGTGCTATCTTTTTCAAATAAACGTTGTAGAACGGGATTATCTATTTGGATGTCGGATAAATACACTTGATAGTCTTTCGAATTAGCCAAGAGTGTGCCTATTAACGAGCCGATTTTTCCGGCGCCAACCACAAGAATACGATGCATAATTATTCCCTTTTTATAGTATGTGTCAGAGGCGAAAGGATAGCATAAATTGATGGGGATTTTGATACCTGTTAGCCAATCATATAAGTAGCCGTACCCGCAGCGATTAATTTGGATTCTTGATTGCGTAACTCCATTTGCGCAAAGGTGATTTTATTACCACTATGAAGAATGGTTGCTTTTGCAATAAAATCTTGTCCTTTGCCGGGTCGAATATAATCCACATGCATGCTGATGGTGCCTGCTTTGCTTAAGATCGCGGCAAGTTCATCGAGGCTTTTATCCGCTCGTTTACGAAGCGCTGCCAGCATGGCAGCAGCACCACCTGCCATATCAAGTACAGCGGAGATTACACCGCCATGTAAAATGCCGTGCATAAAATTACCGATTAATTCATTCGTCATGGCGAAACGCATCGTGATGTGATCTTCTGCAATGGTATCCAGTTGGAGGCCTAGGATACGATTGAAGGGGATTTCGTTGATGATAGTAATAAATTGTTGTAAGGCACTTGATTGTAATTGAGTCATTGGTCAATCCGAAAATGCACAATTAAACTGGCGGTATAGGTCTAGGGCTTACGCTTGTTAATCCGGCATCCGCAATTTCTCGCGTGATTTGTGCTCCTAAATTTCCTCCATCTACGGGCACAAGACCTTCTTTTTCCAATTGGTCAACCAGACCCGCCATCCCGCTCATAGTTGCTTCGCTGACGGTTAAAGTTGCTTGAGCTTGACTATCAGTTACGATACCAAAAACATCAAATAATTTTGCATTGCTGTCGGTAACGACAGAAGTGGGTCTATTCGTCGGAGCAGGAAAAAGAGAAGGTTGATAAGAGTTTATTAAGTCACGTATAAACTTCATAAAAAGCATTGTTTCGTTAGGATCAAGATTATATAACTGAGTGAGTAATTGATTGAACTGAGCTTGTAATTTTTTTTGTTCGTCTTTAGTTAATTTTTCGCCTGTTTTGTGTCCTTTAAATAATAATTCAAGATCAATTGCTAATGTTTTACTATTAGTTTGCAATTTGGCAAAGGTAGCTGCAAGAGCAGTACCTAATTTTATTAATATGGCAGGATTTTGAATGTTATCTCTGTTTAATTCTATGCCAACATTCGATAAATTTTTAATGGTTTCATTCACAACGTTGCCTTTTTCTTCAGCAGACAACCCTTTGAGTGCCCCGCTTTTTTCTAAAATAATCGTGAGTAAATGTGCGACTTCATCTTCGCCCAAATTGTAACCTTTTGCCATAGCGAACCTCTATCATCTTTCTACAACTTAATTAATTATATCATAGTTGTATGCTTTTATTGTCTTTTTGCATTACATTACTTGACTATGACTATTAAAAAATTACCCTTTCTGCAACTCGCTCTCCCTACCCCCCTCAGGCGTTATTTCGACTATCTGCTGCCTTCAGATTGTAATGTATCTCAGCTTAAGCCCGGCGTTCGGGTGCGGGTGCCTTTCCAACAGCGTGAATTAATGGGTATTTTAATGGGAACAGCGGAAAAATCCAGTGTTCCGAGAGAAAAGCTCAAGTCCGTCATTGAAATCATGGATACTGAGCCGGTAGTACCGGCAGATATACTGCAGCTGTGTCTTTGGGCGGCAGACTATTATCACCATCCGATAGGTGAAATCATGGCGGCTGTGTTGCCCAAATGGCTGCGTCAAGGCAAACCGGCTGTACTGAAACGAGCAATTTCTCTTCCAGTGAGTGAAACAGCTAGCCTGCCATTACTATTAAATAAAGCGCAAGAGGCTGCGCTAACGGCTGTTCAATCAGCAATCCAGACTTTTCAGGTTTTTTTATTGGAAGGTGTGACAGGCAGCGGCAAAACCGAAGTGTATCTGCAAGCTATTGCTACTGTGTTAGCACGCCAACAACAGGTATTAGTGTTGGTGCCAGAAATTGGTTTAACACCGCAAACGATTCAACGTTTTCGTGAACGCTTTACAGTGCCCATCGTGGCGTTACATTCGGGCATGACAGAAAAGCAGCGTTTTCACGCATGGAAATGTGCGCAATCAGGCGTTGCCAAGATTGTGATTGGTACACGTTCAGCGGTATTTACGCCATTTGTCGATTTAGGTTTGATTATTGTAGATGAAGAACATGATGTGTCATTCAAACAGCAAGATACATTTCGTTATCATGCGCGTGATGTGGCTATCATGCGTGCGCATTTTAGTCGGCTTCCTATCGTGTTAGGTTCTGCAACGCCGTCACTTGAAACGTTACATAACGCCAGGCAAGGTCGTTATCAGTATTTGTGTTTACCTGAACGCGCAGGAGAGGCGAAATTACCGCAATTTCAGATTTTGGATATTCGTCGTGAAACCTTAGAACAGGGTTTGTCGCTTTCCTTGTTGCAGGAAATGCGTCGTCATTTAGATCAAGGTGATCAAGTGATGTTGTTTTTAAATCGTCGTGGTTTTGCGCCGGTGCTTATTTGTCATGCATGTGGTTGGATGGCGATGTGTAAGCGCTGTGATGCACGCATGACCTATCATTACCGTGCAGCACGGTTACATTGTCATCATTGTGATGTGCAAAAAAATATTTTTACGCGGTGTGAAAATTGCGGCACAGGCGATTTGCAAGCACTGGGACAAGGAACGGAACGATTAGAAACGATCTTGGCAACCCATTTTGCCCATTATTCTATCGTGCGAATTGATCGTGACACAACACGGCGCAAAGGCGCGATGGAAGATGTGTTGGCTGACATTCAAGATGGCAAGCATCAGATTTTGTTAGGAACACAAATGTTAGCGAAAGGACATCATTTTCCGCGCGTGACTTTGGTTGGAATCATCGATGCCGACGGTGGTTTTTTTAGTGCGGATTTTCGTGCATTGGAACGTATGGGGCAATTGTTGTTGCAAGTAGCGGGACGTGCAGGGCGAGCAGAAAAACTCGGCAAGGTGTTGATTCAAACCTATCATCCTGATCATCCGTTGCTGCAGCAATTAGCGCGCGATGGATATTCCGCATTTTCTACTTCCTTATTGCAAGAACGTGGACAGGCAGAATTGCCGCCTTATACGTTTTTTGCTTTATTTCGCGCAGAAGCGCATAAGCAGGAACATGCACAGGAATTTCTGCAGCAAGTCAAAAATCATATTGAAATAAAAAATAATGCAGTGCAGATTATGGGGCCCTTAGCGGCACCGATGCCGCGTCGTGCAGGCCGTCATCGTGTTCAATTGTTATTGCAGGCCAAACAGCGGTCGTCATTGCAGCAGTTAGTTAAACATCTCTTGCCATGTATCGAAACGATTACACTAAAACATCGTGTTCGGTGGTCACTGGATATCGATCCGGTAGAGATGTTTTAATCTTTTTTCCCAAAAAGCAAGTTCCATTTTTCTTTTCCTTCCTCTTGAACCGTAGTTAGAAAAGATCGAACTTTTCGTTTAAAGAAACCAGCTCGGCTTTCTGATTCCTTTTTTCTGTGTTGCATGGCATGTTGCATAGACGCTGATATTTTTTGTTTTGGTTTTTTAAAATGATTTGTCTTGGTTGGCGGATTTTCTATTTTAGCAGAACTGGATGTAGGAGCACTTTGCGTTAAAGTAGGCGAGAACAGGGATGAAGATCTCAAACTAGCAGATTGTGAAGGCGCAAGTTTGAGTTTTTCGATACGTTCTCGCAGCATTTTGTGGCTTTTAACAACGTGACAAATTAACCACAATTTGTAGATCTGTTGATCTGGGTGATCAGATAATTTATTGGGTAATGGGCGTATTAACTTACACGGTATCTGTGTTAATTGTGTGTGTAATAGTTCTATTATGAATGCATTACTTGACAATGATAATTGGGGCAGGACTGTCTGAGTTGCAAGACATTTGATAATGGCTTCGAGGTTCGTGCGCGCGATTTGAGACGCAATGGTGTCATATAGTAATTCTTCTGTTATTGAGTATGGCTTATTCGCTTTTTTTCGACCCGGTTTTTTGGCAGGTTCCGCGAGAACATTACTTTGGCTTAACTCTTCTTCCAAATCGCTTCCCTCTTCTTCAAGGATAGCGATAACATCTTCTTTGGCGCGCAATAACGCTTGTTTTTGTAAAAAACTTTCGTATGCCTTTCCTTCTTTACTTTCCAAAACGTCATTCGCTATTTTTTCTAGCAAAGTACGTACTGTTTCATAAGGATCATATTTAGAGTCTATTCTGGATGTTGTCATGTTTTTATACCTGAGCAATAACACTTTATCTTATAAAGATATTCTTAAGGGTATCTTAACAGCTTAAATATTCGCTTGTTTTTCTCTAGATAATTCGCTACTGTTTTTATCCCATTACCATCAGTTAAATACAATGTATGCAAAATAAAAGACATTCGATTTACCCTTTACTATGGGTCATGTTATTTGATCATACGAGTCTAAATATTACTTTTCCTGTGTTGACCTTATTGTTTTTTGATGCACAGAGCAGTTTATTTGCAGCAGATACCTCTCATGCAGTACGCAGTATGTGGTATGGGTTATGTATTTCCGTGCCGAATATAGTCAACATCATTGTGACGCCTATTTTGAGCGCATTGTCTGATGAGTTTGGGCGTAAAAAAATTATTTTTATTGGTGCATTGGGTGCTCTCATTTTCGCGGTGACTGCTGCGTTCGGCATTTTATGGGGATCGCTGAGTATCTTATTTTATAGTTGTGTATTGCGCGGGGCATTTTCGCGCACCAATCCGATTGCCCAGGCAGTGATTGGTGATATTTCGCCGCGAGAAAAAAAAGTATTGTATATGGGGTACTTGCAAACGGCTATTTCAATGGGTGCGTTTATTGGGCCCGTGATGGGCGGTTTTTTTGCGAATCAATTTTTGTTTGCGCAACTCAATTTTTCTTTGCCCTTTTTTATTGCAGGAATAGTTGCTGCGGTGAGCTGCATACTGACGTTAAGTATTTTTAAAGAAACGTTAGTTAAAAAACAAACGCATTCTCCTTGGGGTGAATTCAATTGGCAGACAATCAAAAAAGTATTTGCTTATCCAGCGGTATTACGTATTTCTGCTATTTTGTTATTAAGCCAAATTAGTTGGAGTATGTACTATCAATTTATTCCGCCAGTGTTAAAAACCGTATTACATGTCGATTCGCATCAGTTAGGCCTATTTGTTGGATTGATTGCTTTATGGTTGGCACTTGCAACCACGTTCGGTATTCGATTATTAGATCGATTTTTTTCTATGCAACAAATATTGGCGCTCTCATTATATTTAGTGTTGTTAGGTACAGTCGCTACGTTTTTATTTTTTTTGCTGCCTTTAGATAGTAAATGGACATTACTAATTTGGGTGGCAGCGATTCCAACGGCGGTTGGTGATGTGATCGCTTTTAGTTGTATTACAGCACTTTATTCTGATGTAGTAGAAAAACAAGAACAAGGTAAAGTGATGGGCGTGTGTTTTATTGTTATTGCATTTATTTGGTCTTTTACGGCAATGTTAGGTGGTATGCTGATGAGCATAAACCCGTTATTGCCATTAATTGTTGCGCCAGTGGGAATTTTGTTGGCAATAGGTTTATTGCATTCTGGATTTAATAGAAAGATGTTGGTTGAGGAAGCAAGTTACGAAAATTCTTTTAATTCTTTGCTAAAATAAAAATTATTTCCCCCATTTTCTTTAACAGAATACATGTATTCGTCTGCACGATGTAAAAGCATTTCCATTTCTTGACCGTCATAGGGATAGATGCTAATCCCAATGCTTGCACTGACATGTAAGATAATGTTGTCCATTTCAATAGGTAAAGCAATTAAGTGACAAATATCTCGTGCAATCATTTCAATTTCATTTTTATTTTGTGCATTTTCAATGATGATTGCTAATTCATCCCCACCCAAACGAGCAATATGATCATCTTTCTGAAAATAATTTTTCAATCTTTCGATAGCAGCTATTAAAATGCGATCACCTGCTTGATGTCCATAACGATCATTTGCTGATTTAAAGTTATCTAAATCAATATAAAATAACGCGAGCATTGCGTTATTTTTTTTAGCAGATTCGATAGATTTTTTAAGATTTTCTATAAACAAGCGTCTATTGGCTACTTGCGTTAATGCATCATGCGTTGCCGCATGTTCAAGTTTTTTATTGCTTATTTCCAGATGAGTTAATAAAAGATTATTTTCAAATTGTAAAACGATGGAGTTTTTAATTAATTTATATATTTTGATGGTAAGTACGATGGTATAAAGAAGATAAAGAGACAGCGCCATGTCAAATAAAAGAAAAGTGGAATCTTCAAATAATAAAATGGACATAATGAATGGAAAGATGGTTAAAACTAAAAATGCAATGGCAGCTTCCGGAATGGCTGCGGATAAAGGTACAGCGCCGGCGGTTACTCCTGCGGTCATTAAGACGATGAGTGACTGTTGTGCAGCATTCGCGTGCGGTAGCAAAAAAACACCGAGATAACCCCAGGTTGTGCCGCCTAAAGCAGATCCTAATATATATAAGTTACGCCATAAATTTATTCTTTGTCCCAAATAGTGTTGGGTTTTGTATAGAATAGTGAAGATAACTCGTGCAATAGTGATGATTAAAAAAAGACTACCCCAGAGGAATAATGGCGAATTATTTTTTTGCGCCTCAAAAAGAGCAATAAATATAATGCTTGCACAAAATGTCGAAGCAGCAGCACCAATGTGGGCTTGCATGTACACGTGCTTGATCAGTGCAGCGTGTAGTTTGCGATTTTGCCGATTCGATAGTTCGGAAGTCATGATACCTTGTTTCTGTGCTATATTATGCAATTGACGCACAATAAATAACTCCTTTTAATCACCAAGCGCGTACTCTAAATCATATTTCAAGTCTTCAACATTTTCTATCCCGACAGAAATACGAATCAAACTATCTTTGATGCCTAACTTTTCGCGTTGTGCTTGCGGGATACTCGCGTGTGTCATAATGGCGGGATGTTCAATCAAACTTTCTACCCCACCTAGACTTTCAGCAAGAGTAAATAATTCGCAACGCTCAAGCACTCGAACAGTCTTTGCTAAATCGTATTTTAATTCTGCTGTAATCATTCCGCCATAGTAGCGCATTTGTCGCTTGGCTAATACATGTTGTGGGTGGCTAGGTAATCCTGGATAAATGACACGTGCGACATGGGGATGCTTTTCAAGCCATGTTGCAAGTTCAAGCGCATTGTGACAATGTCGTTCCATACGTAACGCTAAGGTTTTTACCCCGCGTAATGCAAGAAAACTATCAAAGGGTCCAGCAATGGCGCCTGTCGAATTTTGCAGAAAGCCAACTTGATTAGCGAGTTCCTGGTTGTCACCGACGATTGCAATACCGCCTACCATATCAGAATGGCCATTGATGTATTTTGTGGCAGAGTGCACAACAATATCAAAGCCCATTTCCAGTGGGCGCTGCAAAATAGGCGTTGCAAACGTATTATCTGCGACCGAAATTAAATGATGTTTTTTTGCGATGGCGGCCATTTGGGTGAGATCACTTAATTTCAGCATAGGATTCGTAGGCGTTTCAACCCACAGCATGCGGGTTTCTTTGCGGATAGCAGACAAAATAGTGTCAGGATGAGTAAAATCAACAAATGAAACGGTAATGCCCGCAGAACGTTTGCGTACACGTTCGAATAATCGGTATGTTCCACCATATAAATCATCCGTAGCGATGATATGATCGCCCGGCTGCAATAGTTCTACTATGGTAGCACTTGCTGCCATGCCGGATGCAAAAGCAAAGCCGCGTTGGCCTGATTCCAGGTCAGCAATACATTTTTCGTAAGCATCGCGGGTAGGATTGCGCGTGCGAGAATATTCATAACCCTGATGTTTGCCAGGGCTTTTTTGCGCATAAGTGGATGTTGCATAAATCGGAGTCATGACAGCACCAGTTGTGGGATCAGGAGATTGACCTGCATGAATGACACGGGTTTCAAGATGAGATGGATTGTTTTTCACAGAACCTACCTTTTGGGATAAAAAAACAAATATATTGAGTATGTTACGAAATCCTTCCCTCAATCGTCAACTGATTGGATTGCTTAATCTGGGTTTAATATTTCACTTATATACCTAAGGATCAACAACAAAAAATCAAAGAACTATTTGGAGGGGAAGAAAAAATCCTAAGTAGTGGCGTTATTTATAGTAGTGACCCTGCGGGTGAGCTTGATATAGAACGTGCACTTGCTGGATGCCTAAAATCGCAAACTATGGCTATACAAAAAATGATTTGCAATACGATGCTTGTAAAAACGTAGCAGTAGGGGCGTGGATTATCAGCCAGAACATGGCAGAAGGTAAAACCGTGTGGGCAGGTATTGCAAACTATCATTCGCGAACGCCTGCCTACAATATACCATACAGGAAAAGCATTTATACAAATTATACACAATTAAACCATGCCATTACTTGATGTGATGTTTTAAAATAGGATTTATTTACTCTTAGTTTTTTAAGCTGCCTTAACATCAACTATAAAATGAATGCCTTCGCGTTCCATTAAATCTTGCAGGCAGAGCCTGACAAATTGTTGTGAAGAATAGCCTAATTTTTTTGCATATTCTTCAGCAGCAGAGGGGCTGGCAAAACGTCTGGCATGTTCCAAATCACATAAATAACGATTTGATATCCCTAAGAGTTTTGCGAATTCTACTTGAGTCATTTCTTCTCCTTCACGAATCGCTAATAATAAATTGCCTAGCGTGAGTCTTTTCCCTGAAATACGCTCAAGCAGTTTGTGCGTTGCGCTGGTCTTTTGTTTTTTAGTAGTCATGCTTGTTTACCTCAATTACTTTAATAATATCTAATGCGCCGTTATTCCCAATAACATAGATAGCACGATATGCCTTGGTTAATCTAACTGAACGCTGCCCCGTTCTTTTTCCATGTAACGGTTCATCATGATAGCCAGGTATTTTTCTTACTTCACGTAACCCGCGATGTTCTATATCATCAGCCCATGACTGCATTTTTAATACAACATAGCCAGGCATTTTGGACAAGTCCCGCTTTGCCTGCATGGTCACAACGACCTTGAAAATATCCAATCCAAACTCCTTGCTCTTTAAGTAAATATACCCTAATTAGGGGTATTATGCAATGAATTTTTTCCTTTATAAAAACAGGTAAATTGCATAATATAAATGAATTAACTAAAACGATTTCAGGAAATAACCCTGATGCCGTGGGACGCGTATCAACATGACGAAATCGCAGCATGTGTTTGTATAGGTTTTTTTAATCGGTAATCGGCATCTGCACTGGGCTGCAAACCTATTAAAGGCCGAAATTAAGAGACGCGGACTTGTCTATAAAAACCTTGCAATGCGCGGAAGCCATTGGAATTAAAAATTTAAGGTTAGGAGAATTAATAACCAATGAAGAAGACTAGCTAGCGCCCACTGGTGCGACAGAATGAGAAGCGCTGTTTATTGGATTTACATTTACATTGTAATAACAACAGCTATTACACGGGCTATACAATCGATATAACGCGCCGTTATCAGGAGCACGTCAAAGGCACGGCCAAATGCAAATTTACCCGAAGCTTTAAACCACTTGGTATCGCGCAATCTTGGCAAATAGCTGTTTCTAAAAGGCCCTAAGGTACGGAAGCTGCGACCAGCCGCCATTTAGAAGTACTCTAATTAATTTTCATATCTCATTAACTTTCCAATAGATGCAATTCCCAACGTTCTGATAATTGCTTAATCGCCGCTTGAGCACGGACACTATTTTCTGCTTCATCTAGTGGCGGGTTCTGTGTAGCAACCCCAAAAGTGCTTAATCATTATACTCAGCGTAAAGCTTTTCTAATGTTTTGTTATTATATAAAGCAGCTAATCCTATTGAACAAATATGATTATGGGCAATATTAAGATCTCTAAGTATAATATTCTGGGCTATTGCAATTGCACCAGTACTGCCTATTTCATTGTAATTTAAATTAAGCGAAATAATAGATTTATTACGTGCTAAAATAGTCGCACCATCATCTCCAAGGTAATTGTCCGATAAACCTAAATCTGTTAGTGAAGGATTATGTGATATCATATCCGCGCCTATTGAACTAATATTATTGCCGCTTAAATAAAGTTCATGAAATAAAAAGGGAGATGACACACCCAGATCGCTAATTTGGTTATCATCAGCAATTAATATTTTAAGACTTTTCATTTTTGTCAATGCAGCGAAACCATCATCGCCAACATAGTTTTTAGAAATATTTAAAACATCTAATACATTGTTGTTTGCTAGTATCTTAGCGCCATTTTCACCAAGATGATTGCCTTCAAGATCTAGTCTGATTAATGTAGTATTTTTGCTAAAAGCTTCCGCTGATCGGCTATCGAGAAGATTATTACTAATATTAAGCGTTTTTAATGTCTTGTTTTGGCCTAATAGGATGGCCCCATTAGATCCAATTTTATTATTGGAAATTTGGAGAAAATTAATATAGGGGTGCAGATTAAGATATGAAGTTACAAATGAGATATCGGCATCTCTTAATTCACAAGAATATAAATTTAGCCTCACGATACTAGGATCTTCTACAGAAACATTAACTCTCTTGTCTATATCGTTAAAGCAGAGACTTGGTGGCTTATCTAGATTCCCAGTTGTTTCAAGCTCTGTAATATTTTTATTTTGCTGTAAAGCCTTTATTCCAATTGTACTAATATGATTATTGCTTACATCAAGTGACGTAATATATTTGTTATAAGCTAATGAAATTGCACCTTCATCACCAATTTCATTTGATGATAGCCAAATTTCCTTTAGAGAAATACTATTAGTTAAAACCTTTGCTCCTTTATCTGTAATATGATTTTTATTCAAAGCAATACTTTTTAATGATGTATTTTTACTGTAGGGTATAATGCCGTCATCATCAATATCGTTATTCATTAAACTTATTCGTTGAATATTTCGCATATTAGCTAGAGAAATAGCGCCACTAGAGCCAATATGATTATCACCAATAAGAAGAATTCGTAAATTTTTATTTTGCGATAATCCTTTTGCACCCTCCGGTCCAATAGCATTTGCTATGATGTATAGCTCAGTTAATGTGGTATTTTTAGAGAATGCGCTTGCACCTGCATCACCTATTTGATTATTGGAAAGATCAAGGCGAGATAATGTTTTGTTTTTAGAAAGCAAGGCAGCCCCTTTTGGCCCAATATGGTTCATTTCTAAATTAAGCGTGTCAACTTTCGGATATTGTTGCAATAAACTAATAACTCTTGGTACATCCTTATCAGTCAAGCCACATTGACTGAGAGGAGTACCACGTTGAAGTAATTCAGCCATCCTATTAATACAATAAGTATGGGGATCAGCAAAAGCATAAGAGCCAACTAAATTAATTATTAAAATAAAAGTGTAAAAAATAAATCTACTAACCATATTTCAAATTCCTTGATTAAAAAAAACCTAAATTAGCAGTAACGAAAACGACCGTTTATATTACTTGAACCTCAAGTTCATTTCCGCCATAAAAGAAAGGCATTAAATGGTAATCAAAGCGGTTAAAAATTCAAGGTTATACAACTTGATTGTATACGGCGGGTTACGTTACCATCGCTCCCTCATTTAATCAATGGAAATGTAATTTATGCTCATAGGATATGCCCGCGTATCAACAGCCGATCAATATTTAAGTATGCAAGAGGACGCACTAAAGAGCGCCGGTTGCGAAGATGTCTATACTGATGTTGTCAGCGGCGTTAAAACCGCACGCCCTGGATTAAATACTGCGTTATCACATTTACGCAAAGGCGACATGTTGGTTGTCTGGCGGCTTGATCGCTTAGGTCGGTCGCTAGCGCATCTCATCCAAACCATAAAAGAATTATTAGAGGATTTCTGGGCTACAGAGAAGCAACGAAGAATGACATTGATGATTTGAAATTATGGCTAACTAAAAATGTATTTGGGGAGGTTCTCTCAGCCCCTCCAAAGTATATAGGCAATAATTAACCAGTCTTGAAGTCATCCTCATTAATCAATATCCGATCCAGCCAAGCGTCAATATCTATGGTCTCTTGCGACGATAAAAACTCATATCGACCCTGAAAATTGACATGCGTCCAAGCAACTGGCGACAAACACTTGATGAACGTACTTTTTTCACTTTCTCCTCTGCGATCGCATTGCTCCATCCATTGATTAAGCATTGTTGCGTTGTAATATAACACGCAATTGGCTAACAATCTGGCGCATATGATGCTGAGCTTTGCAACACGCAGCAGGTTTTTTTGTATTGAGGTGCCGGATTATAGCCAAGATGAAAAAGCAGAAATTTTACAAAAACTGGGTATTCAGTCAGAAGAAAAAGAAGAGCATTCTTCATTAAGACAAGCATTAAGTGATCCTGCCACAGGAGATTGTTCATCGCCTGTTGAGTCTGTGCCTGTGTTTTATGCTAACGATGAAAAAAACAAGCGGATGCTTCAGTCACATTCCAGAAGTTTCGTCGTGATTATCAGCAAGAAATAAGAAAATTGTTGAAATTAATTGATCTGGAAATCGATCGGCTAGCAAAAATGCCGCGTTATTCTATTTACAGTTATTATTCTGGTACAAAAAGAAAGAATATTCAGGAAGCACGTGAAAAATTCTGTGATTTGTTGTTATCATCAGACAAGTTTGTGAATGCGAATGTAGATTTGTACTCTTTGATGGAAAGGACAGGGTTGAAAAATGCATTGTCCGCATATCGATTTGCACAACAATCACAGGCTTACGAACGTGTAGTCAGTGGTATATGCAATAAGAGAGGCTAGTACCCCTTCCAAAAAATTTTTCTGATTATACACACTATTTAACAAATAGGATTACTTTA
>CAZAEO010000005.1:0-40262 GCA_964484285.1 uncultured Coxiellaceae bacterium
CGGTTATAGTTTAGCAGAATTAACGCCGCGATTATTTTCATTTAATAGTCCAACGGGGGCATGTCCTACGTGCGATGGTCTGGGTGTTAAACAGCATTTTGATCCGAATTTAATTATAACTAACCCAACATTAAGTTTGGCAGACGGTGCTATCCGCGGATGGGATCGGCGTAATGGTTATTATTTTCAATTGTTGTCCTCGTTAGCCAAACATTACAAATTTAATATGGAACATCCATTTAGTCTGTTGCCAAAAAAAATCCAGCACGTGATTTTGCATGGCAGCGGTGATGAGCTCATTCAATTTAATTATCGTAATGAAGATGGGCGCGGTTTTTCTAAAGTTGATGCATTTGAAGGTGTGATTCCGAATATGGAGCGACGTTATCGTGATACGGAATCCAACATGGTGCGTGAAGAGCTCAGCAAATATCTTGCGGTGAAATTATGTGATGAATGTGACGGTACGCGTTTGTGTAAAGCAGCACGTCATGTGTTTGTAGCAGATACTACGCTTGCGGAAATTACTCGATTACCTATCAGTCAGGCGAAAACCTTTTTTGAAAAATTAGTGCTTTCGGGTTATCGCGGAGATATCGCAGCCAAAATTAATAAAGAGTTAATTAGCCGTTTAAGTTTTTTAGTGAATGTTGGGCTCGATTATTTGAGTTTAGACCGTAGTGCTGAAACCTTATCAGGAGGAGAAGCGCAGCGTATTCGGTTGGCAAGTCAAATTGGCGCAGGGCTTGTGGGTGTCATGTATATTTTAGATGAGCCTTCCATCGGGTTGCATCAGCGAGATAATGCGCGTTTGCTTGAAACATTGCATCAATTACGTGATTTAGGAAACACAGTCATCGTGGTTGAGCATGATGAAGATGCAATTTTAAGCGCTGATCACGTGATTGATTTGGGCCCGGGTGCCGGTGTGCATGGGGGTGAAATTGTAGCGCAAGGCAAGCCAAACGATATTTTAAAAAATCCGGCGTCATTGACCGGACACTATTTATCTGGAAAGCGGAGTATTGTCACACCCAAGAAACGTGTTCCAATCAATCCTAAAAAAGTGATTTCACTGCAAGGGGCTTCCGGCAATAATTTGCGTAAAATAAATGTCACGATTCCTCTCGGTGTGATGACGTGTATTACAGGTGTATCGGGTTCGGGTAAATCTACTTTAATTAATGATACGTTAGCCCCTATTGCTGCGCGTGCTTTGAATGGTGCAATTTTGCGAGAGCCTGCACCTTTTCGTTCTGTCGAGGGAATTGAGCATCTTGATAAGGTCGTGGATATTGATCAAAGTCCCATTGGGCGCACGCCGCGTTCTAATCCAGCAACTTATACGGGACTGTTTACCCCGATTCGCGAATTATTTGCAGGTACACAAGAGGCACGTGCACGCGGTTATCAGCCCGGACGTTTTAGTTTTAATGTGCGAGGCGGGCGATGTGAGGCCTGCCAAGGCGATGGGGTTATTAAAGTTGAGATGCATTTTCTGGCAGATGTGTACGTGACGTGTGATGTATGCCAGGGTAAACGTTACAATCGTGAAACATTAGAAATCACTTACAAAGGAAAAAATATTCAGCAAATTTTGGATATGACCATTGAAGATGCGCGTGAATTTTTTGATCCGATTCCAGTCGTCGCACGTAAATTGCAAACCTTGATTGATGTCGGTTTGTCGTATATTTGTTTAGGACAAAGTGCTACTACCTTATCGGGAGGAGAGGCGCAACGTATTAAACTCGCGCGTGAATTATCGCGGCGTGATACAGGAAATACATTATATATTTTGGATGAGCCAACAACGGGATTACATTTTTATGATATTGAACAATTGTTGAAAGTGCTGCATCGTTTGCGCAATGATGGCAATACCATTGTGATTATTGAACATAATTTAGATGTGATTAAAACGGCAGATTGGATTATTGACCTTGGCCCTGAGGGCGGTAATCGTGGCGGGCAAATTGTGGCAACCGGCACACCCGAAGAGGTGGCAAAGCATCCAACGTCCTATACCGGCCTATTTTTGAAGAAGGTATTACAAAAGCAAAAAGCCCTTGAAAAACAGCCATGATATGGCTATATTTCAAGGATGCAACATTTTCCATCATCCGAATCCATTTTTTTACTTCCAGGGCCTGCAGGCAATTTAGAAATCCTAGCAACCCCTGCCAAAGATTATCAACACGCTACTGCTACCGCGATTATTTGTCATCCACATCCATTGCATGGCGGCACCATGAAAAATAAAGTCGTCACAACAATGACGCGTGTTTGTCATGATTTGGGTTTACGTACTGTTCGATTTAATTTTCGCGGTGTAGGAAAAAGTGAAGGAACACATGCGTTTGGTGTCGGCGAAGTGGATGATGTTGTATTTATTGCAGATTGGCTAAAACGGATTTTTCCGGATAATGCCATTTGGTTGGCTGGATTTTCATTTGGTGCGTATATTGCAACGATTGCCGCCATGAAAGTTTCACCCGCGCAGTTAATTACAATTGCGCCGCAAGTGTCGCGTTTTAAGGGCGATGATTTATCAAAAGTAACCTGTCCGTGGATTTTAGTGCAAGGCGAAGAAGATGAAGTGATTTCGCCAGATGAAGTATTTGCCTGGGTAGACACATTGAATCCTAAGCCTAATGTCATTCGGATGCCAGGTGCCGGACATTTTTTTCATGGGCAGTTGCTGGCGTTAAGGCAACGATTGGAAAATGTATTGATTAAGCAAGTAAAAGCAGAAAAAGAAGAATAAATAAATGGATCAAGGGCGGGGAGGCTTTTGCACCCCTTCGATAAGTTGATAAATTTCATCAGGTGCAACATGCTCGCGGTTGAGTGCAGTTTCAACCTGTTTGGTAATGTTTTGCAATTTATTTTTGACGGCTTGATTATGAATCTTGGGTTCTAAGTCTTTAAGAGCGGTTAATTCATTTTCAACAGAAAGTTCCATTTCTTTTTCTAACGTTCCTTGAGCAATTAAATTTTTAACGAAAAGAACTTCATTGTTACTTGGTACATAATCGATGCGGGATTCATTATTGTAAGAAATATTTTGTGCTTTACATAATAGAATAAGAGCACATGTCATTCGTTTATTTGAGTTTGGATAGATATTGAAAGTTTGTTTGGCGCCTAGATCTCGTATAAATGAAAGACAAAGATCATTAGCTATTTCTAAAAGATCATTATCATTTGCAGGAGATAGTTTAGGCATTCCATAGAAGAATTTATCGTCGACGCGTTGTATAGTAAAACAGGCTTTAGGATGTTGTAGGTCACCCACAATATTAATTGCGAGTTGATTTTTTTGCAGGCGAGGCGCTTCTCCTTCCGATATATTGGCTTTGGCATCGGCAATAGGTTGTTCTAATGCTTGTTTGGCTTCTTCTGTCGTAATCCGAAGCTCATGGGCTAATCTTTGAGAGGTATTTTCGTCAACAGGAATGATTTTGCAATGTACCTGTTTGGGTAATAGTACAGTTGTTTGTTCTTCTTTCAGCTCACCAATATTTTCTTTAATTTTACTTACAAGATCTGTAAAATCATCTGGTTCCCGCTTAAAAAAATGATAATTTCCTTCGCGGGCAGCAGCGTTACTCTTTGCATAACCTGTCATTTGTTTTAAAGCAGTCAGCAAGGTTTTTAGTGCATGTGTTCGAACGGTTTCCTGTTCTTGTTTGATTTCTTCAGCGATTTTTTCTTCGGCTTCTTGTTTTTTTCGTGCTTCCACCTCTTTCTTTTGTCTTGCTTCTTCTGCTTTTCGTTGTTTTTCTTCTTCTTGCTTGCGTTGATTCTCTTCTTTTATGTGTTGATTTTCTTCTTGACGGCGTTTCTCTTCAAGTTCACGTTTTTGTTTTTCTTCGTCTCTTTGTCGTTGTTTTTCTTCACGAAGACGTTGTTTTTCAAGTTCGTGTTGCTTTTTTTCTTTATCTTCGCGTTGTTTCTCTGCTTCTGTTTGAAGTTTTTGTTCTGCTTTAAGATTGTTTTTTTCATATTCATCAGCTTTATTTATTAAGCTAACAAGATGTACTAATTTTTTACTTTTATCTGGGTGGTTTCCTATAATTATATTTTTTTCGTCAGGCTGTACAAAGAAATCATTCCAGCTTTTTTCCAACGATTCTTGGATTTCTTTCGATTCTTTTGCATAGATTTCTAGTAGTCGATCAAAAAAATCAAGCATTTCGCTTTCATATTTTTGTAATGGTTGTGGAAGTTTACCGTCAAGCTCCAGGAATAATATAAGCAAAGATTTAGCTGCAAAATTTGCCTCATTTTTCGCTTTTGCTGTTTTTGCTGGTTTTTCGAGATGTTCAAATAAACCTAAGAGCAATTTTTCTTGCAGGAAATAAGAATCGTTTGATAAAACATGTTCTTTTGGAAGATAGAGTTTGATTGATCCTTTTTTTTCTTTGGCTAAAGAGGCAGTTATTTCTTCTTTTTGGCCTTGATCAAAACATTGGATCTGTTTTAGGGTATTAATAATATTTGTTCTGATTGTTCTATTTTTTTTTGGACTATCTTTGAAAAATAAAGCATCTAGTAATAGCGAAAGTTGAGGTTGTGTTGTAGTGATACCAGTTACATAAATAGGATAATAGTTTACTAATTTAAATAAATCTTTTCGATGAATGAAAGGCGGTAATGGATAGAGAAAAATAAACAGTATTTGATTGAATTTAGAGCTAATGTCTGGTATGTTGCTTTTTTCTGCTTGCGAGTAATCTTTTAATAATGTTTTTTTTATTTCATTCCATTTTTTTTCCAAACTACTCAATGCTTGTTGTTGTAATAGCTTGACTTGCAATGATTTTTCTTTGTTTATTTTTTCTTCTAGATAATTTGCTGCTTCTTTTTCTATATAATATGGAGCAATGTCAGATTTTTTTTTCAAATACGCATATACTATAGGTTTGATTTTTACTTCATCTTGTTCGAATATATGTTTAATTAGATTTTCTGGGGTTTTGCTGCCTAGAAATATTTGATCGCTTATATCGCGATTGCTTAAGACATCTGCAATGATATCAATGTTCGCTTTATCTTTATGAGTAAGGGATGAATCTAACCAAAATATGAGAGAATCTTGAGTTATCCATGGTGGGAGATTAGTCTTTTCCTCGATAGATTGTTTTAATTGTTCACTGAATCGTTTTAATTCTTTTTTTGATTTTCCAATGTCGAGATCATTTTTTCCTTCTTCGATAGAAACTTTTAATTGGTTAAATTCTTCTTCTATGAAAGGTTTTGGCGGATTAAGTTTTTTCTGTAAATTTTCTTGAAGGGCGTTAAGCGTAGTATTATCTATCCACTCGGGTAATAGTTCGATTTTCTTTAATCTGTAAATTCGTGTTATTGCACTTGTTTTTTGAGCAAGCTCTGTAAAAATCTTTTTTGCGTTTTCTTTTTCGGTTTTGTCTAACGTATTCCAATTTTCCAAATCGTTTTTCGCTTGTTTTTGTAAGTCTAAAAATGCCTTTATCTCTTCCTCTGTGGGGAGCGGCGAAGTTTTTTTGCTTGGGCGATTACTGCTCATACATCACCATCTATTAATTATAGATTTTTTAGCTACTTATAACCTATTCTTAATTTTAGTATAGGTTAGGAATGTTAATAAAGTATTAAGAAAAAAACAGTTTTTACAGCCCCCTATGCAAAAAACATGCGGGAAATACTTATCCTCTTGGGCGATGCTGTTGGTTTTCTGCAGTTTCTATCTTTTTGCCAAGTTCGCTGATTTTGTGTTGGGAAGCTTCTATCTTATTACCCAGTTTTTCAATCTGTTGTATCGCCTGATTCATGCTTTCTTTTGTTGTTTGGTAATCCTTATGCCGATTCAAGTTTGTATCTAGTTCATTCTGCAAAACGAGAGCTCTTGTTCTCAGATCGGTTGATTCCTCTGTAGTTGCTTTATGTAAGCTATTTAGTTTTTGATATTGTGATTGCGCGAATTTATCATTCGGATTTTCATTTTTCAGCTCAGCTGTTTGCCAGTCAATGATCTCGCAAGCTTTTTCAGCTTTTTTTAATTTTTCTGTCATGTTATTAATTTGTTCTTGGATGATCTTGAGTTTATCACTATCTGATTTTGATTCGTCATAAGCTTTTGAGTCTACTACATCATTTATCTTTATATGTGTCTGTATTGCATTTTCTTGATTTTCTTTGAACTTTGCATAAGATATATTTGATACCATAACGGGTTCTGCTGGCATAAAAGATTTAAGTTTAGTTGCCAGGGCTTCTTTTTCTTTTATTCGAGCATCATCGCCTTTCACGTCTTTCAATGCGGCATCGGCTTTTTGTTCCATTTCTTCGCGTGTTTTGCCTACATATTTCTGCTTGGCGGCAGCATCTGTCATTTGTTTTTCTAACGTGAGAACTTGGTCTATCGCTGCAATAATCTTATTATTGTCACCAAGAGGAACAGGATGTTTGGTTCTTTCTTCGTGTAAGCTAATTAAATAGGCTTTGGTCTTTTCGTCTAATTCAGCAAATAAATATTTTTTTTGACATTCTTGTAACATATCGAAAATTTTTTCGATGCCTTTTGCATCTTTAAATGCAGATGGATCTTTAAAGGAAATAACGACTTCATCTCCTGGAGCTATTTGTCCAAGTTGCATTAATAATATAATTTGTCCTCGACAGCCTTTTTTCCATCTATCAGGATCCCATGACCAGAAATACTCATCTTTGGGTGTAAGTAAGGTCACACTGCCGTTTTTTACTTCATACACTAAGCCTTTGTAGTCAAGATCTTTGCTTTCATAAAGTCCGTCGCCTCCTGCTTGTACTTTCTTTATTTTAGTGGCGAGTGATACGCCTGTTGCAAGCATTCCCTCGCGTCGCAATTCTTCTTCTGTCTTTTGATCTTGAATGCGTTTAAATGTAGCTTCTTTCACACCCTCTAATTGCATATTTTGCAATGCAACATCAAAATATTTGCAAGTGAAAGCTTGTTCTCTGGAACGACGTTCTAAAGAGGCTAGTTCTTTTGTGACAGTTTCTTCGAGTTGCTGAAATTCTTTTTTTACCAGGTCGGAGTAAGTGGGATCTTTGTATTCCTTTT
Organism: uncultured Coxiellaceae bacterium; assembly: GCA_964484285.1. Lineage (GTDB taxonomy): Bacteria > Pseudomonadota > Gammaproteobacteria > DSM-16500 > DSM-16500 > CAZUQP01. The sequence continues at coordinate 7,088 of CAZAEO010000005.1, forward strand.
GAAAGGCGATTTCAGCTTGACTGAGCACTAGCTTTGAGTTTCCTTGTTCTCCTTTTTTCCAGCCTTCAAATGTTTGCTTTAATCCGTTCGATAAATCGTTGTATATCGTTTCGTTTATATGATGTTTTTGATCAAGTGTTTTTAGATGATTTTCTACATTCTTCTTCAGTGTTTCTATTGCTTTTGTGATGGGTTCTTTCTCGAACTTAAATTCAGGAATATTTTGTTCTGGATTTTTTTTAAAATGCTCAAATGCTTCAAAATTTCTTTTAATGCCCTCAAGAAGCTTGGGAACGCTTTTAGGCTCTTCTTTTGATTGTTGCTCTTGAGACATAGACCGATTTTCACCCATACAAACAACTCCAATTTAAAGGATAGACTTAAATAAAATTATACACTAATTGGATTATTTTGTTCAAAAAAATGGTATATTATTTACAAGTGAGCTATTTTAAGGATTTTTTAAGAAAAACAACATAGACTTAAATAAAAAGTTCATTGATATCAATTAATTATGAGTAAATGCTTATGCCGAGCCGTCCTATTAAAATAGAAGAAATTGAAAAACCAGATAAGATCATTGATGATGCATTAAATCAATTAGATGAATATGTTCGCGGTGTAAAATTACCGAAGATTTCTTCAATTATAGCTGCACAACTAAAAACAGCTTTTGCTTCTTCCCCGCCAGACGAAAAGGGCATATTACAGCCGAATCAAGTCAGAAAGCAATTGGAAAGTGTATTACAATCCAGGAGTATAAGTCCAGAGGTTCTTGCATCAGGATTATGTCAATATGTCACTGAACCTGATCCGAATAAGGTTAATGAAATTGAATTAGCAAAGAAAATAAATGCTTTTGTTACCGCGGAGCCTACTAAAACAGAACTTATGAACACGCTTGTGGATATTTGGGAGATGTGTGTTAAGTATAAGACCGAACTTCAAGCTCTCGAACAGAAAAAAGCAGAACTTGATCGATTGGTAGAGACCGTAGTCGATATTGCCCTCGTTGAGGACGGTCCATTAGAGGAAGATCGTGCTAAGTTTGATAAGAACGCAAAAATAGTATATGTCCTTTTTAAAGGAGCAAAAGACTTAAAGGCTGGTGACGCTGAGACATTTTTTAAAAAAGCGAATCAAGCCATACAGGAAGCGATTGAAGTGGGTAAGCAATTTATTGCATTGGCGCGAGAACCTGTGCCGCTCGAGCGTGAGCAAATAACTATTCTAAAGCAGGAAACGGATATCCGCCGATCCCTTAAGAAAGTTTATGAATATTATTTGTACCTTACGCAAAGTGCGCAAGCAAATGAAGAAGCACGAAAAAAATTGGCCACAGCTATTCAAGATATCGAAAAGTTTAATGAAGCTTTATTAAGTCAATTAGATAATTTTTTTTATAACAGTACGAAAGCCTTTGCGCAAGACATGCGCGGGAATTTCGAAAAACTAATAGAGGTTATGCAGGAAAGGCAAAAACATCCGCTGACGCATGTACAGCATTTTGGTACATGGGAAAGAACATCAAGTAAAGAAAAATTTTTGCAATGGAAAGCTGAGAGCTCACCTTTTGATGTAGCGCATGCTGTGCAGAAAAATGACGTAAAACCTGCTCTGGAGGAAAGAAAAAAACCGACTGGGGAAACTGAAAATTTCGATCTTTACTCAATAAGTAATATGCGTTGTTATATCAGAGAATCTCAAAATAAACGTGAAGCAGGTGTGGCTGATTTTATTTCCGAAAAATTGTCATATCGATTTTTGTTTGATGCTTTTTTAGAATCAAAAGGGATTTATGCTACTTTGGAAGCGCAAGGAGTTGATGTGGAGGGCGACATAAAAAATAGAGTTAAGGCATTAGATCCAGGGTTGGATCAGGTAGCGATTTCCGGTTTTTTTGCGGGTGTAGGCTTAAAAGATCCCAATATAGTCAAAAAATTGTTTGACGAATTTATGGATTCTGTGAAAGAAAAATTAACTATAAAAATAGATCCTTGTTTAACAGATAAGCCCTATAAGGGATTTATCACGAGTGTTCGTGAAATGTTTAGTTCATGGATTGAAATGCCGCATCCCGATTTGCTACAGGAAGCGGCGTTTTTCCTGGAAAAAATGCAACAAAAAGGCGGTATCTTTGATTTTGATCCGATCAAGCACACACAATTTAGTGTGGCGCTTGACATAATGCGACACGTTATGGGCATGGAAGATAAAATCATCCTGCATTTTTCTTCGGAGCAATCAAAGGCGACAAAAAAGCAAATAGAAGCTATAAAAGCTGATTTGGGTAGCTACGAAATCAAGAAAATGGAAGGAAAAACTCAAAAAGATCATGTTATTTTTGCTCCTCCGACCTTGGCATCATCGGATTACGCAAATAAAGTTGCTGATAAAGCATCTGAGGCACTTAAGAAAGCCTATGAACAAATAAATCGTCTAGGTTCTATAGAGGAGCTTGATGATCCTGATAAGGAAGTATCCCTATCTCGAAGTCCTTCTTTAAGCAATGCTAATGCTATAGAGTTGAAAGAAATAAGAACAAAAGAAGAATTATCACTATTCTCTCGACGTAGAAGCCGTTCATAAAAAATCAATCGATTGTTAGCCTGTGGGCCCAAATTAATAACAGTTTTGTTGCTGTATATTTTAAATGCGAATAATTCTCAATTGTATTGACAGAATAACACTGAAAAAGGATACTAACATAACTAAATAAGGACTTTCCATGCAGCTTGGCGACATGAAAATGGGTACTCTGGGGCGAATTGTTCGCATTCAACCAGGGGAAACGCTTTATCGACATCGATTAATTTCAATGGGATTATTGCCGGGTACAGAGTTTATCGTTTCACATATTGCGCCATTAGGTGATCCGGTTGAAATTACTGTGCGTGGTTTTTCGTTGAGTTTACGTAAAGGCGAAGCGAGCATTTTAACCGTGGAACAGGTGAGCGCATGAATTTACTGACGCAATCTTGCTGTGACACGCTGCTTCCAAATTCCCCGCAAAAAACATTTACCATTGGTTTGGTGGGTAATCCGAATTGCGGCAAAACGACGGTATTTAATCGTTTAACCGGTGCGCGCCAACGAGTAGGCAATTGGCCTGGTGTGACGGTGGAACGTAAAACGGGTTTATTTAAGCAGCAAGATATCACGGTTGCTGTAGTTGATTTACCGGGCGCGTATTCATTAAATAGTGTGAATGAATCTTCTTCTATCGATGAACGTATTGCATGTGACTATATTTTAAATCGTCATGCAGACCTTATCGTGAATATTGTAGATGGCAGTAATCTTGAACGGCATCTTTATCTGACCCTGCAATTGTTGGAAATGCGTGTGCCTATGCTGATTGCAGTCAATATGATGGATGTAGCACGGCAACGCGGTATAAAAATTAACTTAGATAGGCTCGCGCAAGAATTGGGCTGCATTGTTATTCCGCTTGAAGCGCATAAAAATAAAGGGATTAAAGAATTAAAAATGACTGTGTCATGCCAGCCCCCATCAGGGGGTACACCCCAGATGGGGGTTGGCATGACAGATATTATCAAAACCGCGGTGAGTCATATTGCTGATACAGTGCATTCTACTCATGCAAATATTAACAAAGAATGGTTGGCTACACGTTTGCTGGAAGATGATTTATTGGTGCGTAAACTAGTTCATCCGGATGTCTTGCCTACTGTTGTCAAATGGCAGCAAACGATTCGTGCTGAATTGCACGAAGATCCTGATATTTTATTAGCAGATGCACGTTATCGTTTTATTCAACAGCTCATCGCGCATTGCGTGAATAAAGCAACAGAACAAACAGTTACCTGGACAAAACGCATTGATAATATTGTGTTGAATCGCATGTTGGGTATCCCGATTTTTTTAGGTGTGATGTATTGTCTATTTTTCTTTGCAATTAATATGGGTGGTGCATTCCAAGATTTTTTTGATATCAGCAGTAATACATTATTTGTTGAAGGTGCAGCCTTCGGGTTGATTCATTTAGGCGTGCCGACGTGGTTGACTGTGTTATTGGCGGATGGAATTGGCAGGGGAATAAATACAACAGTGACATTTATTCCAGTGATTGGTGCTATGTTTTTGTTTCTTGCTTTGCTAGAAGATTCTGGTTACATGGCACGTGCTGCATTTGTTGTTGATCGTTTGATGCGTGCATTGGGTTTGCCTGGAAAATCGTTTGTGCCCATGATTGTGGGTTTTGGCTGCAATGTGCCAGGCGTTATGGCAGCGCGTACCTTAGAAAATAAACGCGATCGTATTCTGACTGTGATGATGAGTCCGTTTATGTCGTGTGGTGCAAGATTGGCTATCTATGCGGTATTTACTGCAGCGTTTTTTCCCGTAGGCGGACAAAACGTGGTTTTCCTGTTGTATCTCATTGGAATTATCATGGCCATGTTGACTGGGTTGATGCTGCGTAAAACCATCTTGCGGGGTGATTCAGCACCGCTTGTGATGGAGTTACCTTCTTATCATCTTCCGAATGTGCGAACCATCTTATTGCATGCTTGGCAGCGTTTAAAAGGATTTGTATTTCGCGCGGGCAAACTGATTGTGCCTATTTGTGTATTGATCGGTGTATTAGGTGCGTTCAATGTGGATGGTTCTATTAATGCATCAGATGGTGATACGAATTCTTTATTGTCCATGCTTGGTCGCATGGCTACACCCATTTTTGCGCCGATGGGTATTCATCAAGATAACTGGCCAGCTACCGTGGGGTTAGTGACAGGTGTATTAGCAAAAGAAGTGGTCATTGGTACGCTCAATGCGCTTTACACGCAAATGGGACATTTGAGCGCTGTACAAGCAGAAACATTTCATTTCTTTGGTAATCTGCATGAGGCAGTGATGTCTGTTCCAGCGAATTTAAGTCAGTTAGCCAGCTCATTAGGTAACCCTGTATTAGCACAAGCACCGGTGCACGCGCTAACCCAAGGTGTGTATGGATTAATGTATCAGCGTTTTGATGGTCAGATTGGCGCGATGGCTTATTTATTGTTTGTCTTGTTGTATTTTCCCTGTGTCTCGACGACTGCTGCAATGTTGCGTGAAGTGCATCGTGGTTGGGCTATTTTTTCTGTGTTCTGGACAACAGGTACAGCATATTGTGCGGCGGTTGGTTTTTATCAATTAGCAACGTTTGCGCGTCACCCTTTTTCTTCTTTTATGTGGGTGATCGGTGTTGTCAGCGTATTATGTTTAACGGTGTTCTGTGTGCATATTTATGCTGAATCATCACATTATTTTGACTGGAGGAAGTATGAGTTTGGTCGAAATTAAACAGTATTTAATGCAGGTTAAAATCGCAAGCCTCAGTCATTTGTGTGCTTATTTTAAATGTGATTCTGAAGTCATGCGTAGCATGATGGGACATTGGTTAAAAAAAGGCTGCATTCGTCAATTTGCTAAAACGCCTGCGTGTGGTAAATCATGTACGCAATGCGTACCATCTTTAGTTGAAATTTATGAATGGATACAGCCGCAGGTTGTGCAGTAGCAGAAAGCCATTTAATATGGAATGATACTTGATAGAGGGATATATGGCAGACGAATCTAAGACCCTGACTCTAAAAACACCTATTCCATCCCAGGTTGTGAATGAAGGCGCCAAGTTTGGTCCTTTGCATCTTACCGAGTTTATTCAAACAGCAGAAAGTGGTGGTCGTGCTTATTTTCGTGCTGAATTGCAAGATGGACGTGCATTGCCGCAAGGTCTTATTTGTACCAGTGAAGGTATCATTGATGGTATCGCGGGTGTAAATACTCAAGGCACTTATAAAATTATTGTCACAGTCGTCAATGATGATGCGGATGAATTGCAAACAGAATTCGATTTTACAATTAAATCAAGAATTGCTGTGGAAGACAGTCAAATTTTTAAAAAATTAAAAGCAGAAGTGTGGGAAGCGTTAGGAAAAAATTTACCCCTTCCAGAAATGAAAGACATGTTAGATCGTCCCATTACCGCAGTTGAAATTTATTATTTGTTGCAACGTTTTGCCACGTTCACGATTTGGGACGTATATAACTTAGATTCTCCTACCGAGCGACAACTATTAACCTTATCCGGCGCAAGTCCACACTATCATGTTTATGACAGGGGTTGTTGCTTAATCGGATCACCCAAGGATTTATTTTCACACGAACGTACATTAGAAGACGCGTTACAAACCGCACGTGCAATCGCCAGAGAAGTGTATCAACGGGGATGGGTAGTAGAGCTTGCAGGTTTTGATAAAATGGTTCGTGCTGCCTGGGTCGAAATACAACATTTGGGCGAAAAGCATAGTAAGCCATTGGAAATATTGCATTATACTCCTTCCTCAGAAGACGTAAAAATTTATACAGTAGAATCAGCGAGTAAGAAATTAACCCCTGGTATTTAATAATCTTAAATCCATCTCTCATTGCTAGCCGGATTACCGTCGTTCGCTTTCTATTTGCTATCTATTAAGATTTTCTTAAGTTAAAACGATTACAATTTGAGCAATTTTTTTAAAAAAATCTAAAAAAGGTAGATATTGTATGAGTAACACGAGAAGAATAAAGCAGAGTAACACGAGAAGAATAAAGCACTTTTTGAGAATTCAAATAACTTCTCCTTCTTATGAGCAATTGAATAGTCCAGATTCAGCCAGTGCCACTCCTGGAAGTCCCGGAAGCCAAGGAAGTGATAGCGATAGCAGTTCAAGTCATACTTTACAAGTACCCTACCAAGCAGTGAATGGCAGCCCAAGAAGTAGAAGTGATAGCAGTTCAAGTCATACTTTACAAGTACCCTGCCAAGCGGTAGATAGTAATTTAGAAAGTAATAGCAAGCAGTTTAGACATGCCAGCAAACTAATTCATAGATTAGCAAAACGAACAAAAGGGCGAGAACATTTTACGGGTTCCGGTCATATCGAAATAAGTAATAATCAAGAATTTCTTGCAAGTATTGAAGAAAATATTGACTTATTTGCACGTGATCAAAAATCTGTTATAGAGTTTATACGAATACGTTTAATGCAAATTGCGAGCGGAGACAAAAGGATCATTAGTAATGTGCGAGAGTTATTGCATAATCGTTATATATGCGACCTACTATTTTTAGGTAAAGATAGTCAGCAGGAAGAAAATAAGTTTGAACGCTATAATATTAATGAAGGCGCTCGATTAGCCATGTATATTTTTAGTGGTGACTTTGGGCAAATAAAAAATGAAATTTATGATTATTTACAAAACACCCCAAGTGCTGCTCCAATTCTTCATCAAGTATTAGAAATATTACGGTTAAAATGGCTTGAAATAGAAAAAAACTTAGATCTATCGCCAGAGCGACGACCTAATATGATAACTCAGAATGCGGATCGACATCAGCTTTCATTTACAGAAATATTTTCGTCTGTTTCGTGCATGTTGAAATATGCTTTATCTGAAGAAAATCGAACCATTTTATTTAAGGCAATAAGCTGTTATCCAATGTATTTTAGAGCGATATTTAAGAAAAATCCTGATATTTTAGAGAAAAATTTAACAGGAATTTCAAAAGAGAAAATCATTAGTTTTCTTCATCGCTCTTCTGTAGAAGTAGAAAAAAATAGCAAAGATATCGCTTTTTTTCTTGAGTTACAGATTCAGTTTTTTGCCGAATTATTTAAGCTTGAGTTGCAACCAGATGGTTTGACAATGAAACTTAAATTGAAACTAGATAGTTTGACAGATTTTGAAAAAGATATGATTGCCAAGGCGTTATTTATTCTAGGAAAGTTGGTGAATGAGAAAGAATATCCTGATGCTTGGAAATTAAAAAATGAATTGCTCGAACCGCTTTTGAGCAATGAAATTTATCAGACAATTTATTTTCCTTACATTAATCGATTAAGTAATGAAGCATTAAATTTTATACCAACAGATTGTCATGGATTTATGAGGTTAATTAATAAAATTGCAGCACATAAACATGTAGACCCAATTTTTGAAGAAAAACAGAATGCTTCTTTATATGTTTCAGAAATGTTACATGACTTACGAAAAGAATTAATCGATTGTGATTATCGATTAGCTGATCAAAAGATAATAGATGACGAAAAAAACAAAATAAGACAACGTATTCAACATATAACAGCATTTATTGCTGTTCAGGATTTAACTGCGTTATTTAAAAAAATGTTGCCTACTCAAAATAATCCAGTTACTTTTGTTGAAAAAGTTAAACGAAAAATAAGAGCGCGTACATGGTTTGTTCCAGTTCATGATGGGGAGCAATTAAATAATATGGATAGGTTAATTACAGAAATAATGTTAAGTATTGATTTTTTAAAACATCAAAATTTGGATCAATTAAAAACGTTATATAAATTGGCACGAGATGTCTTTTTGATAAGTGGCGAAAAAGTAAGATCTGTATTAGATGGATTGCTTCAATCAGAAGATTCTAAATCATCCTATTCATCATCATTTGATCTTAGATCATCATCGGCATCATTACATTCGCTGCATCGTCGTGGCAGTTTATCTGCACAACTTTAATCATCTCTTTCTTGATGTTAAAGTCTTTTCCCTACCTTGTCACATCTACTTTCTTCGTTTACAATCACCGCCACTTCCAAGAGTGGTGGTTTCTTATGCGTAAAAAAATGGTTGCGGGAAATTGGAAAATGAATGGTTCGCGCTGTGACGTGCAGCCGTTGATCGAGGCGATTAAAAAAAATGCAGACTCTTTTGCAGCAATCGATATTCTTATTTTCCCAAGCTTTGTTTTTTTGCAGCAAATTGAAGAATTGCTAGCAGATAGCCTGATTGCCTGGGGAGCGCAAAACCTGTATTTAGGCAAATCGGGAGCTTTTACGGGTGAAATATCAGGGCCGATGTTGGTGGATTACGGTTGTCAATATGTATTAGTTGGGCATTCAGAACGACGCTTGATTTTTCATGAGGATGTTAATTTAATTGCGGCGAAATTTAAAGCAGCGCAGCAATTTGGTTTACAACCCGTGCTTTGTGTGGGCGAAACATTCGAGCAGCGCGAACAATCTCAAGCTCAACATATTATAAAACAACAGCTTGCATCTGTTGTGGAAGCTGCCGGCATTGACGCTTTTCGTCATGCAATCATTGCTTATGAGCCGGTTTGGGCAATTGGTACCGGATTAACAGCGACCCCTGGTGAGGCACAAGAAATGCATGCATTTATCCGTCATTTGTTGGCGGAATATGATGCTGAGATTGGAAAAGGCGTGCGTATTTTATATGGTGGTAGTGTCAAACCAGATAATGCGCAAGATTTATTTGTGATGCCTGATGTGGATGGGGGATTAGTAGGCGGCGCGTCTTTATCAGCTGCAGATTTTTTAGCAATTTGCAAGGCGGCGAGGTAGAATAAACCGCCACGCTCGTTTCACTCGCTCGCAATGACCTGGTTAATGAGGAATAGTGTAATGTATCAATTAATATTAATTATCCATATGTTTGCGGCAGTTAGCTTGATTGCGCTTGTGTTAGTGCAACAAGGAAAAGGTGCCACGATGGGTGCTGCATTTGGCAGTGGTGCATCGCAAACCGTGTTTGGCAGTAGAGGGGCTGGTTCTTTTCTCTTAAAGGTTACGATTGGTTTTGTGATCGTGTTTTTTGCCACAAGTATTAGCTTGAATTATCTTGCTAGCAGTGCAGCTAAGCAATCACAACAAATGATGCTTCCGCTGCCAGGGCAGCAGCCAGATGCGACTTTACCGCCGGTTTCTCCGAGCAGTATCCCATTGTCCGTGCCGACTGATTCACTCAAAGAGCAACCCGTTCAGTCAGGTAAAACGAATAATAGAAATTAGTATATAATCCTAAATTCGGCAGTAGACCTTCGCAGCAGGTTACAACTACTGAATTTAGGATAATAAGCCGAAGTGGTGAAATTGGTAGACACGCCATCTTGAGGGGGTGGTGGCGCAAGCCGTGTGGGTTCGAGTCCCACCTTCGGCACCATATGGTGAGGAGTGACCTATGACGAATTATTTACCGATAACAGCATTAGATAATTACTTACCTGTGTTGATTTTTATGATCATAGGAGGCGTGGTAGGTGTTGCAGCACCTTTAATCGGTTATCTCATAGGCCCCAAGCGTTCGAATCCTAGCAAAACGTCACCTTATGAATGTGGATTTGAACCATTTGATGATGCACGCATGCCATTTGATGTGCGTTATTATCTCGTCGCAATTCTTTTTATTATCTTTGATTTAGAAACGGCATTTTTAGTGCCGTGGGCAGTCGTATTTCGCAAAACAGGTTGGTTTGGTATGGCAGCAATGGCTATTTTTCTGGGTTTACTGGTGATCGGTTTTATTTATGAGTGGAAAAAAGGAGCACTAGAATGGGAATAATAACCGGCTTAAAGGACCAAGGGTTTATTACAACCACATTAGAAAGCCTTTTTACTTGGGCGCGTACAGGTTCTTTATGGCCGATGACTTTCGGGCTTGCGTGTTGTGCCGTTGAAATGATGCATGCTGGAGCTGCGCGTTATGATTTAGATCGTTTTGGCGTGATTTTCCGTCCGAGTCCCAGGCAATCGGACGTGATGATTGTTGCTGGAACACTGTGTAATAAAATGGCGCCTGCGTTACGTAAAGTTTATGAGCAAATGGCAGAGCCGCGCTGGGTTATCTCTATGGGTTCGTGTGCGAATGGTGGCGGCTATTATCACTATTCTTATTCTGTTGTGCGTGGTTGTGATCGTATTGTTCCAGTGGATATTTATGTCCCGGGCTGTCCTCCTACAGCAGAAGCATTAATGTATGGAGTCATTCAGTTACAAAATAAAATTAACCGCCCAAAAAAAATGATTGCGCGATAGGAATAAGTGAATGACTGATATCAATACATTATTTACCCAGGTAAATGAGCGATTTTCTGCAGTCATACAGCATGCGCAAGTTGCGTTGAGTGAATTAACAATTGATATTGCACCTCCGCACTTACGTGAAGTTTGTTTGGCGTTGCGTGATGAGCGTCAATTTGATTTTCAAATGTTAATCGATGTATGCGGTGTAGATTATCTGCATTATGGTTTGGGTGAATGGGAAACCGACTCAGCAACTGAAACAGGATTTCAACGTGGTGTAGATCGACACGCAATTAGACATCCCCATCTGACTACGCCGCGTTTTGCTGCGGTATATCATTTGTTGTCATTACAACAAAATCATCGTATTCGCATTCGCGTGTTTTTGGAAGAAGATCCTAACGTTCCATCTGTTGTGGATATTTGGCCTTCGGCAAATTGGTTTGAGCGAGAGGCGTTTGATTTGTTTGGTATTCAGTTTGTAGGGCATCCTGATTTACGCCGTATTTTAACGGATTACGGTTTTCTCGGTCATCCATTCCGTAAAGATTTTCCCTTAAGCGGTAATGTTGAGGTGCGTTATGATGCAACATTACAACGTGTTGTTTATGAACCGGTGAGTATCGCGCCGCGAATTTTGGAACCCAAAGTTATTCGCCGTGATAACCGTTATCAAAACGAGAATAATTCTTGATGGAAACGACACCAGAAATTCGTAACTATACATTTAATTTTGGCCCACAGCATCCTGCTGCGCACGGAGTATTACGTTTAATTCTGGAAGTGGATGGTGAAACCATTGTGCGTGCAGATCCGCATGTTGGTTTGCTGCATCGTGCGACGGAAAAACTTGCGGAAAGCAAACCCTATAATCACACGATTGGTTATATGGATCGTTTAGATTATGTATCCATGATGTGCAATGAGCACGGCTATGTATTGGCTATTGAAAAATTACTGGGTATTGAACCACCTGTGCGAGCTTTATATATTCGTACTTTATTTGATGAAATTACCCGTATTTTAAATCATTTGTTATGGCTAGGCGCACACGGTTTGGATATCGGTGCTTTGTCGATATTTTTATATTGTTTTAGAGAGCGAGAAGAATTACTGGATTGTTATGAAGCTGTTTCTGGTACACGCATGCACGCAACTTATTATCGTCCAGGTGGTGTGTATCGTGATTTGCCAGCACACATGCCGCAATATCGAACTTCAAGATGGCATAACGAAAAAGAAGTTGCCACATTAAATGAAAATCGGCAGGGCTCACTACTCGATTTTATTTGGGATTTTACCGAACGTTTTCCAGAACGCATTAATGAATATGAAACATTGCTTACTGATAACAGAATCTGGAAACAACGTACTGTGGATATTGGTGTTATTTCACCGGAACGTGCTATCGCATTAGGTTTAACAGGGCCCATGCTACGTGGTTCAGGTGTCGAATGGGACTTACGCAAAAAACAACCTTACGCTATGTATGATCAAGTAGATTTTGATATTCCAGTGGGAGTAAATGGTGATTGTTATGATCGTTATCTGGTGCGCATTGAAGAAATGCGCCAGGCAAATCGAATCATTCGCCAGTGTGTGGAATGGCTGCGTCACAATCCAGGCCCTGTTATTTCTGATCATCATAAGATAACGCCGCCTACGCGTGTCGATATGAAAAAAGATATGGAATCATTGATTCATCATTTCAAATTGATGACAGAAGGTTTTTGCTTACCTGAAGGGGAAGCCTATGCTGCTATTGAACATCCGAAAGGTGAGTTTGGTGTTTATTTAGTTTCAGATGGTGCTAATAAACCGTATCGTTTAAAAATTCGCGCAGCGGGTTTTCCGCATTTAGCAGCACTTGAGGAATTGGTTCGTGGTCATATGATTGCGGATGTTGTTGCGGTATTGTCTAGTTTAGATATTGTGTTTGGAGAGATTGATCGCTAATGACTGAGACAACTAAAACTATTCTTTCTGCTCACACACGTGCGGCAATTGATCGTTGGTTAACGCGCTATCCAGCGGAACAAAAACGCTCAGGGGTGTTGCAAGCGTTGACGATTGTCCAAGAAGAAAATGGCGGCTGGCTTAGCCAAGAATTGATGGATGCCGTTGCAGATTATCTTGAGATGTCGTGCATCGCCGTGTATGAGGTTGTGTCATTTTACACGATGTATAACTTAAAACCAACTGGACGACATGTTATTAACGTATGTACCAATATTTCTTGTATGTTAAGCGGTTCAGAAAAAATAGTGGAACATTTAAAAAAACGTTTAGAAATTGAAATTAATGAAACAACGACAGATGGTAAATTTACTTTACGGGAAGTTGAATGCTTGGCTGCATGTGCTGCTGCACCGATGTTTCAGATTGGCAAAACGTATTATGAAAATCTCACACCAGAAAAAGTAGATGCAATTATAAAAGAACTGGAGTAGCCGTCGTGGCAAATGAAATTTGTTTTCGCACATTACATTTAGATAAGCCATGGACATTAGAAACCTATCAACGTGTTGGCGGCTATGAACAATGGAAAAAAATAGTAAGAGAAAAAATTCCGCCCGAAAAAATCGTTGACACTCTTAAGTTATCTGCATTACGGGGTCGAGGCGGCGCTGGTTTTCCAACCGGCTTAAAATGGAGTTTTATGCGTCACGATGCACCTGGGCAAAAATATGTGTTGTGCAATGCAGATGAAGGTGAACCTGGAACCTGCAAAGATCGCGATATTCTACGTTTTAATCCGCATCAGTTAATTGAAGGGTTGGCCATTGCAGGATACGCAATGGGTGCCACCGTAGTCTATAACTATATTCGGGGCGAATTTTTTGAACCTTACCAACGTTTTGAAGCCGCATTAGATGAAGCACGTCGAGCGGGGTTCGTTGGCAAGAATATTTTAGGTTCAGGAATGGATGTCGACATATATAGTCATTTAGGTGCAGGCGCATATATTTGCGGTGAAGAAACGGCACTGATGGAATCGCTAGAAGGCAAAAAAGGGATGCCGCGATTTAAGCCACCTTTTCCGGCGGCGCGTGGTTTGTATGGCAAGCCCACTACCATTAATAATGTGGAAACATTTGCATCTGTGCCCGTGATTTTAGAAAAAGGCGCAGAATGGTTTTTAAATTTAGGTAAACCCAATAATGGCGGTTGTAAAATTTTTAGTGTGACAGGACATGTCAATAAGCCAGGTAATTATGAAGTGCCATTAGGTACTCCTTTTAAAGAGTTATTGGCGATGGCGGGTGGTGTACGACAGGGGCATCAATTAAAAGCAGTCATTCCAGGCGGGTCTTCCATGCCAGTATTGCCTGCTGAAACGATGTTGAAGTTGGATATGGATTTTGATTCTTTACAAAAAGCAGGTTCCGGTTTGGGTTCAGGTGCTGTGATTGTGATGGATGAAACCGTTTGTATGGTCAAAGCATTGCAACGTATTTCACATTTTTATATGGAAGAATCCTGCGGACAATGCACTCCTTGTCGTGAAGGAACAGGTTGGGTATATCGCTTAGTGCATCGTATTGAACACGGACACGGTACACTGGGAGATATTCAGACATTACAGCGTGCCGCAAAAAATATTGAAGGCCGCACTATTTGTGCATTTGGTGAAGCAGCTGCTTGGCCGGTAGGTGGATTTTTAAAACATTTTTATGATGAATTTGTTTATCATGTAGAGCATAAGAAATGTCAGACATTGAAATTGAAATAGATGGCAAACCGTTAAAAGCAAAACCGAACAGCATGCTTATTCAGGTCGCAGATGCTGCGGGCATGTATATTCCGCGTTTTTGCTATCATAAACATTTATCTATTGCCGCCAATTGTCGTATGTGTCTCGTCGAAGTGGAAAAATCACCTAAAGCGTTACCTGCATGTGCAACACCCGTGGCTCCTGGTATGAAAGTATTTACTAAGTCACCGAAAGCACTGGCTGCCCAACGGGCAGTGATGGAGTTTCTTTTGATTAATCATCCGCTTGATTGCCCGATTTGCGATCAAGGAGGAGAGTGCGAATTACAAGATTTAAGTATGGAATTTGGTACCGCAGATTCGTTTTATACATTTGGCAAACGTTCCGTTAAAGATGAAGATTTAGGTCCCTTGATTGCAACAGAGATGACGCGTTGTATTCAATGCACACGTTGCGTGCGTTTTGGCGATGAAATCGCAGGCCTACGGGAATTGGGCGCAACAGATCGCGGTGAAGAGATGGAGATTGGCACGTATGTAGGTAAAGCCATGCAATCAGAAGTATCAGGCAATATTATTGATCTCTGTCCTGTGGGGGCGCTGACTTCCAAACCATTTCGTTTTACGGCGCGAGCATGGGAGTTAAATCAACATCCCACCATTGCACCGCATGATTGTCTGGGCTCCAATCTTTATGCGCATACGCGTTCTGGAAGAGTGATGCGTATGGTGCCGCGTGAAAATAGGGCTATTAATGAAACATGGATTTCAGATCGTGATCGCTTTAGCTATGAAGGTCTTTACCATCCGGATCGACTGGAAAAACCCATGATTCGTGTGGATGACATATGGCAAGAAACAGATTGGCAAACAGCGTTAGAATTTACTGTAAAAAGCATTCAGAAGGTAATCATTCAAGCAGGAGCGGAGCATGTGGGTGCTTTAGCTTCTCCTAACTCGACATTAGAAGAATTTTATTTATTGCAAAAATTGCTGCGGCAGTTAGGCAGTCCGCATATTGATCATCGGTTACGTCAAGTAGATTTCACTGATCAAGATACGATGCCCCTCTTTCCAGGCTTAACTGCATCGATCACGGATATTGAAAAGAGTGATGTGATTTTGTTAGTGGGTACGAATATTCAAAAAGAACAACCGCTCATTGCTACGCGTATTCGTAAAGCAACATGCAACGGAGCGCGTGTTGTGACCGTCAACATGCTAGATTATCGTTTTAATTTTCATGTAAATATCAAAAAACTTGCAGCACCACATGATTTTGTTTTAAGTATTGCAGGAATTGCGAAAGCACTTCTTGGCGAACGTGAAGAATTTGCTGCAATCCATGTTACTCGAGAAGATCAAGCCATTGCAGAATTATTACAACCCGGCAAAAAGATCAGTATCTTGCTTGGCGCTCAGGCATTTAATCATCCTGAAGCAGCGCAAATTCGTGCGCTTGCTGAACTGATTTCTAAAAAATGTCATGCCACGTTGGGATTTTTAACGGAAGGTGCTAATGCGGCGGGCGCATGGTTAGCAGGTGCCGTGCCGCATCGTCATGCATGTGGTGAAATAGCACCCACTATCGGTTTGGATGCGCATGCGATGTGGAATAGTCCGCGGCAAGCCTATGTATTATTAAACGTTGAATCTGAATTAGACTGTGCAAATACGAAAGCAGCAGCGCACGCACTTTCACAAGCAAAATGTGTGGTGGCATTTGCTCTTTTTAAAAACCCTGTGTTAGCACAATATGCAACTGTTATGTTGCCTATCGCACCTTTTACAGAAACATCAGGTACTTTTGTCAATGTCACGGGCGAATGGCAAACTTTTAAAGGTGTTGCCTCTACCTATGGGGATTCACGTCCGGCATGGAAGATATTACGTGTATTAGGTAATTTGTTTCATTGCGAAGGATTCGATTACAAGTCGACTAGTGATATTCGTCACGAATTAAAAGAACGCATGCATGCCATATCTCCTAGCGCTGCAAAAGAAGCCGTGCTGCAAGAGATATTACCTGCAACAGCAAAATTATCCCGTGTCGGTGAAATTCCGCTTTATGCAGGAGATAGTTTATTGCGACGTGCTAAAGCACTGCAGGCAACACAACCGATTATAGAAGGGGATCTAGTATCGGTACGCATACATTCACAAATGGCAGAACAATTACAATTAAAAAATACAGATGTTGTGATGATAACACAAGGGGATGCACGCATACGTTTATCTGTTAGCCTGGATGATCGTGTTCCTTTGCATGCGGCTTATATAGCAGGTGGTATTTTGGCAACCAGTCAGTTAAGTGAATTATTTGGTTCAATTGAGATTCATAAACTATGATAGAAGAATTATTACTCGTTGCTTGGATTGCTATCAAAATTGTTGGAATTCTTATTGTCTTGTTAGTTTCGGTTGCGTATCTCACTTTTCTTGAACGCAAAGTCATTGGTTATATCCAAACCCGTATTGGCCCCAATCGTGTAGGGCCGTTTGGTTTAGGTCAGCCTATTGCGGATGTATTAAAGTTATTAACGAAAGAAATCATTGTTCCAAGTGCCTCTAATCGTTTTTTATTTGTGGTTGCGCCCATGATTAGTATCGCGACTGCATTTGCTGCATGGGCAGCGATTCCTTTCGATAAGACGGTTGTGTTGGCCAACCTGAATGCCGGTGTTTTATATATTTTTGCGCTTTCTTCACTAGGTGTGTATGGCGTTTTAATTGCAGGGTGGGCGTCTAATTCAAAATACGCTTTGTTTGGTGCATTACGTGCTGCTGCGCAATCCATTTCATATGAAATTGCGATGGGTTTTGCGTTGATTGGGGTCATGATGGCAGCGGGTTCTGCTAATTTTCAGACGATTATTACAGCACAATCAGGCGGGTTTTGGCATTGGTATTGGCTGCCTTTGCTGCCGTTATTTTTTGTTTATTGGATATCAGGTGTGGCGGAAACCAATCGCGCGCCGTTTGATGTCGCAGAAGGCGAGTCCGAAATTGTTGCCGGCTTTCATGTAGAATATTCAGGGGCTGTATTCGCGTTGTTTTTTCTGGCGGAATACATGAATATGATTTTGATTTCCGTATTGGCTGCTATCATGTTTATGGGCGGATGGCTGTCACCTTTTCAAGGTATTCCTTATGTTGAACCGCTGTTTGCTTGGGTGCCAGGGTTTGTATGGTTATTAATGAAATTGGCTTTTTTTGTGTTTTGTTACTTATGGGTTAGGGCCACATTTCCACGTTATCGTTATGATCAGATTATGCGTTTAGGTTGGAAGGTGCTGATTCCGGTGACTATCGTTTGGATAGTCGTTTTGGCTCTGGCGATACATTTTCAACTAAGTCCGTGGTTTGCGGAAGTGAGATAAAATATGCAACGTTTAATCCGCTACATTAAAAGTTTTGCATTATGGGATTTGTTGTTAGGACTCAGATTGACGGGTCGTTTTTTATTTGGGCGAAAAACGACAATACAATATCCGGAAGAAAAAACACCGGCATCACCACGATTTCGTGGAATACATGCGTTACGGCGTTATCCGAATGGTGAAGAGCGTTGTATTGCTTGTAAGTTATGTGAAGCAGTATGCCCTGCGCTTGCGATCACCATTGAAGCGGAACCACGTCTGGATGGTTCGCGGCGTACTACATTATATGATATCGATTTATTTAAATGTGTTTATTGCGGATTTTGTGAAGAAGCGTGTCCTGTCGATGCGATTGTCTTGACTCGATTTCATGATTATCACATGGAAAATCGCGGTGAAAATATTTTGTCAAAAGAAAAATTGTTAGCAATTGGCGATCAATACGAAGCGCAAATTGCGGCAGATCGGGCGAGCGATGCGAAGTATAGATGATGGATTGCCGCGCAAGCTTCGCTTGCTCGCAATGACAAAGAATTATTATGAAAGATGTAAAGGCATTCAATGACAGCATTACAAATTATTTTTTATTTATTTGCAGCGACAGCTATCATTTCTGCATTGATGGTAGTTGCAGCGAAGAATCCGGTGCATGGCGTATTGTTTTTAGTGCTTACGTTTTTTGCGAGCGCGGGAATATGGCTTATTTTAAATGCTGAATTTTTAGCATTAATACTTGTGCTCGTCTATGTGGGTGCAGTGATGACATTATTTTTATTCGTGGTCATGATGTTAAGTACGCGACTGGTTCAGACCAAAGAAGGTTTTGTACGTTATTTGCCGTTTGCAGTGCTCGTCGTGTTATTCATTGTGGGCGTGACCTTGTTAGTCGTGAATCCCAATCGTTTGGGATTAGCAGTTGTGCCGCTGCCTGCAGCTAAATTAGCAGATTATAGTAATATTGCTGATTTGGGCGGCGTGCTTTATACCGAGTATGCGTATCCATTTGAAGTGGCTGCCGTGTTGTTATTAACGGCTATTGTTGCAGCGATAGCGCTGACGCATCGTAGGCCACTGGGGCGAAGAGCGCAAATAACAGGTAAGCAGTTAGAAGCGCGTCCTAGTGATCGTGTGCGGTTAGTGAAAATGCCGACGGAGAAGAGACCTAAATGATATCACTCAGTCAATATTTAATGTTTGCTGCGATGCTATTTGGTATCGGTATTGCGGGAATTATTATTAATCGCAAAAATATTATTGTGTTAATGATGTCAATTGAATTGATGTTGTTGGCAGTCAATACGAATTTTATTGCATTCGCCCATTTTTGGAATAATAACGTGGGCGAAATTTTTGTATTTTTTATTTTGACAGTTGCAGCAGCGGAAGCCGCGATTGGTTTAGCGATTATGGTCGTGCTTTATAGAAAATCAGGCACTATTGAAGTTGAAAAACTTGATGTATTAAAAGGATAAAACGTGGAAATACATTTTTTATCAATTGCGCTTACGATTTTGCTTTTGCCCTTAATGGGTTCGATTGTTGCGGGATTATTGGGTAAGCAAATTGGACGGTCAATAACACATTGGATTACAACATCATTGGTTGGAATCGCATTTGTCTTATCAAGTTATTTATTCGTTGCGATGGTATTGCAACATTATCCTGCGCAAGATGGAGTAATTTATAATTGGATATATTCAGGTAATTTTCGTTTTGATGTGGCGTTGTTACTTGATCATTTAAGTGTGACGATGGCAGCGATAGTGACGTTTGTTTCCTTCATGGTGCATATCTATACGATTGGTTACATGGCCGATGATCCTGGTTATGAGCGATTTTTTAGTTATGTTTCTTTATTTACTTTTGCGATGCTTGCTCTCGTTTTGGCAGATAATTTTTTATTAATGTTTTTTGGCTGGGAAGGTGTTGGGCTCGTTTCTTATTTGTTAATCGGTTTTTGGTTTAAGCGCGAATCAGCTGTGTTTGGTAGTTTAAAAGCATTTCTAGCAAATCGCATAGGTGATGTAGGTTTTGTTTTAGCGTTAGCTGCCATTTTAATGTATTTTGGTCATGTGGATTATCACTATGTCTTTACGCACGTTAATGCTGTGCTGGACAAGACAACAAATATTTTCCCGGGAGTGCAATCATCCGTTATTACGATGATTTGCGTCTTGTTATTTATCGGTGCAATGGGTAAATCAGCGCAAGTACCTTTGCATGTGTGGCTGCCTGAATCAATGGAAGGTCCAACGCCTATTTCTGCGCTGATTCATGCTGCAACGATGGTAACAGCGGGTATTTACATGGTTGCGCGTTGTTCTCCATTATTTGAATATTCAACTACTACATTAAGTTTGATTATCATCATCGGCGCAACAACTTGTTTGTTTATGGGAATATTAGCTGTTTTTCATCATGACATAAAACGTGTAATTGCTTATTCAACGTTGTCGCAATTGGGTTACATGACTATAGCACTTGGCGTATCAGCCTATGATGCAGCTATTTTTCATTTAATAACCCACGCATTTTTTAAGGCTCTTTTGTTCTTAGCCGCGGGTTCCGTTATCATCGCGCTGCACCATGAGCAAGATATGCGTAAAATGGGGGGCTTGATTTCTTATATGCCAATTACGTATCTTACTTTTACGATGGGTGCGCTCGCACTTGCAGCCATTCCTCCTTTTGCCGGATTTTATTCTAAAGATGCCATTATTGAAGCCGTGCATTTATCTGCTGTCCCTGGCGCTTCCTATGGCTATTTTTGTGCAATGGCAGGTGCATTTATTACACCACTTTATATTTTCCGCGTTTTCTTTTTAACATTTCATGGGAAATCACGTTTGGATCCCGATTTAAAAGATCACGTTAAAGAATCTCCTTGGGTCGTGTTAATTCCGTTAATAGGACTTGCTGTGCCTAGTATGATTGCCGGCGGCTTGTTGATAGGGCCTATGTTATTTTCTACACCTACATTATTGGGGGACAGTATTTTTGTATTGCCACAACATAATGTCTTGTTGCATTTATCACATGAATATCAAGGCGCGCAACATATGGCGCTGGAAGCCGGACGTTCACTGCCATTTTGGTTAGCTATCCTGGGAATGATGACTGCTTGGATATTTAATATAGGTTATACAAATTTAGCTGAAAAGCTGAAAGAGCGTTTCGCTATCCTTTATATGATTATGGTACGCAAATATGGTTTTGATGATTTCAATCAATTTGTTTTCGTGCACGGTACGCGAAAATTGGGTAATTTTTTCTATACTGTCTGTGATGTGACTGTAATAGATAATGGGTTTGTGAATGGTTCAGGTAAATTCATTCGCTGGTTCGCAAATGTCAGTCGTCGTATCCAGACAGGTTATATTTATCACTATGCGTTAGCAATGATCGTGGGTTTGGCCTTTTTTCTGGGCTGGCTCTTATTAGGATCTTAATTTATGTTGCATTCTTTTCTATTGAGCCTATTAATTTGGCTGCCGGTGATAGGCGCTATAGCTGTTCTATTAACGGGTGGAGATCAACATGCTTCCATTGCACGCGTTATTGCGATCGTGGTGGGAATAGCAAATCTTTTATTATGTATTCCGCTTTATTTAGGGTTTGATCCCAATAGTTTTGCGATGCAATTCCAAGAGAATTATCTCTGGATTCGGGCATATCAAATTCACTATGCGGTAGGTATCGATGGTATATCCCTTGCAATGATTATTCTGACAAATTTTACTGGATTGCTAGTCATACTGGCGGGGTGTCACGCAATCAAAATTCGTGTAGCGCAATACATGGCTACTTTTCTTATCATGCAAGGTATGATAATTGGCGTGTTTGCTGCAACGGATGCGATTTTATTTTATGTTTTCTGGGAAGGTATGCTCATTCCTATGTATCTTAGTATTGGTATGTGGGGAAGCACTAATCGCTCCTATGCTTCAATTAAGTTTTTCTTGTACACGTTTTTAGGTTCTATCTTAATGTTGGTTGCACTTTTATATTTGTACAATCAAACCGGTGTTTTTGAAATTCAAAAATTTTATGGTTTAAATCTCAGTCTGCCTGTTCAAGAATTATTATTCTTTGCTTTTTTCCTCGCATTTGCGGTGAAAGTTCCGATGTGGCCGGTACATACCTGGCTGCCAGATGCGCATACCGAAGCGCCATCAGGCGGATCGGTCGTATTAGCAGCATTGATGTTGAAGCTGGGGATTTATGGATTTTTGCGTTTTAGTATGCCTATTGCGCCGCGAGCGAGCGAAGAACTTGCATGGTTTATGATTGTATTATCTTTAATTGCAATTATTTATATTGGATTAGTTGCCATTGTTCAGCGTGATATGAAAAAACTGATTGCTTATTCATCTATCGCGCATATGGGCTTTGCTACATTAGGGTGCTTTATGGCATATGATATTATTCGTGATACAGGATCTTATCAAGATGCTTATATGAGCTTGGAAGGTGCTGTTGTTCAAATGATTGCGCATGCTTTTGGTTCAGGCGCCATGTTCTTGGGTGTGGGGATGTTGGCAGATCGTTATTACAATCATAGTCGCTTAATTAATGACTATGGTGGGGTTGCGACACGCATGCCTGTTTTTGCGGCTTTTTTTATGTTATTTGCTATGTCTAATGTGGGCTTGCCTGGGACTGCTGGTTTTGTAGGTGAATTTATGGTGATTATGAGCGCATTCCAGGCACATTTTTGGATAGGTGCTATTGCTGCGTTAACACTTATTTTATCGGCATCTTACACGTTGTGGATGTATAAGCGAATCTTTTTTGGTCCGATTGTCAACGAACATGTTGCGGTTATGCAAGACATTAACTGGATAGAGAAAACGAACTATATCTTATTAGCGATAGGGGTATTTTGGCTAGGTTTATATCCTGGGCCAGTTTTAACTATTTTACATGTTACTATTAGTCATTTGTTAATACAAAGTGTGTGGGGTGTAGCTGCATGAATTTTGAAATGCCCAATTTTTCTGTCGCGATACCAGACATTTTTGTGCTGTGCATGGCAAGCTTGATTTTATTAGTAGATGTATTTATCAGTCAACGTTGGCGTAGGGTGACATATATTTTGTCACAGGCGACGCTAGTCGGTGGCTTTTTATTAGCGGCAGCACAATATCGCGACTATCCGAATCCTATCATTACGTTTAGTGGAAGTTATGTATTAGATAAACTGGCAGTACTAACAAAATTATTTGTCTTGTTAACTACCGTTTTTGCTTTTATTTATTCACGTCAATATATTCGAGATCGCAATATTCCAAGCGGTGAATATTATGTGCTTGGTTTGTTTTCGGTAGTTGGTATGTTAGTGATGGCGTCCGCGTATAGTTTGTTGACAATTTATCTGGGGCTTGAATTACTGTCATTAGCGCTTTATGCAATGGTGGCGTTACAAAAAGAATCACGCGTTGCGGTAGAGGCTGCTATGAAATATTTTGTCATGGGAGCGATGGCGTCAGGATTATTGCTCTATGGTATCTCAATGATATATGGCATGACTGGAAAAATTGGCATAGTCGATATTGTACAATCATTACAGCATACAACACATAATCAAGAGAGGGTGATTTTGTTAGGCTTAGTGTTTATTTTGGCAGGGCTTGTTTTTAAATTTGGTGCTGTGCCGTTTCATATGTGGGTGCCGGATGTGTATCAAGGTGCGCCTACTAGTATGACGTTATTTATTGCTTGTGCGCCGAAGATCGCGGCTTTTTGCATTATGATTCGTATTTTGGTAGAAGCATTGCCTAGCGTTTATGTGGAATGGCAGCATGTCTTAATTGTTATCGCTATTCTTTCTATGTTTTTTGGTAATGTATTGGCTATTGCGCAAACGAATATTAAACGCATGTTGGCTTATTCATCCATTGCGCATATTGGTTATATGTTGCTTGGTATTATTGCAGGGCCTAGAGCAGTCGATGGTTATTCTGCTGCGATGTTTTATATTACTACCTATGTCATTGTTGCTGCAGGTGCATTTGCTGTGATTGCTTTAATGAGTAAAGCAGGCATGGAATTTGATCAGCTAGATGATTATCGCGGCTTAAATGCACGTAATCCGTGGCTTGCATTTATTATGTTGCTACTCATGTTCTCAATGGCGGGTGTTCCTCCTACAGTGGGTTTCTTTGCTAAATTGGGATTATTGGAAGCGTTAGTTGAAGCACAGTATGTTTGGCTAGCTGCACTGGCATTATTATTTGCGATTATCGGTGCTTACTATTATTTGCGCGTAGTGATGTTAATGTATTTTGAAGAGCCGAAAGAAATAGCAGGCGATACCCATTTCGCCATCACTCGCGGTGCCATGGTTGCAATTTCAATCAATGGTGCAGCAGCGCTTGTGCTGGGATTATTACCCAGTACATTAATTGATATGTGTCGTATTTCATTAGCGTAAAATAGGCTGTTTGTCAACAATAAGTCAATGCTCCAGGATAATCTGGATTGTAGTGAAAATCAGGTTGTCCAGAAAGATGGGATGTTTTCATCGTTTCTTTATCAGCATTTTTTGCAATATAAACAAACCACGCGGGTGTTTTGTCTATGGTGGTGCAACGTACGAGTTTTCCTAACCGTCGGAAAGTAAGTTGTATTGTCGGGCTATCATTAACTGCAATGAAAAATGGAGATGTGGGGAAAATGGTTTCATTTTCTTGTAAAAGTTCACAGTATAGTTGAATGGTTTTTTGGGTCATATTCCATACAGTCAGTTGTGCTTGCATGGTGTCGGCAGCAAAAGAAGTGCTAGCAATGTTATATATTATAAAAACATAAGTCATCATTTTTTTCATAAAAGTGATCCTGTGAGTATGGTTTTTTGTATTAGTTAAATCAATGATTGCTTGAAAGGATTGGATTGTCGTAATTGTTGAATCAGTGTTTGAATAGCCGTGCCAAGTTCCTCAGAATCGGACGGTTTTATCTGATGTTCTTTTGTAGATTGTGAACGTTGTTCCACGTAAGCAGTGAAATCAATGACGGTATTGCTTTTCATTGTAATCGTTCCTTACAAAATCTTTACTCATAGTATGTAAAATCGAACTAGTTGACTATCAGAAAAAATAACTAAATTGTCTAAGATATAGCTTACAAAAGTAATGATCTTGCGCTTTGATTCTGTAAAATTTTTATTCCCTTCTTCCTGCTTCATGTATTAATATGTGTAACAGTGATAGCAGGATGTAGAAATGTATAGAGTTCTGATCATGGGCGCATTGTTCAGTACTATATTGACCGGCTGTATGGTTGGTCCTAATTTTCATTCTCCTAAGCCGCCGAATGTACGCACTTATACTGCTTCACCTTTGCCTAAAAAAACGCTTAGTACTCCTGCAGCAGGGATGTCAGGCAGAGCACAACGCTTTGTTCAAGGTAAAGATGTTCCAGCGGAGTGGTGGTTTTTATTTCATTCTCCTGTGATTAATGATCTTATTCAAGTAGGTTTGGCCAATAGTCCAAACTTGGCAGCAGCAAAAGCTACCCTCCGTCAGGCACAAGAAACACTGAATGCAGAGATAGGCGGTTCTTTGCTTCCAGCAGTAAGTACTGAATTGACCGGCCAACGACAACGCGCTTCCTCTGCTTCTTCGGGCATTGGAGGTGTGACTTCTTTATTTAATCTTTATAATGCTTCCGTCGATGTTTCTTATACGTTTGATATGTTTGGGGGTGCCAGACGTCAGATTGAAGCATTGGGCGCACAAGTTGATTTCGAGCGTTTCGAATTAGAAGCCGCTAATCTTACATTAACATCCAATATAGTGACCACATCGATTACAGTTGCTTCATTAGAGGCGCAAATTCAGGCGACGCAGGAACTGATTCAATTGCAAACTGATTTACTTGTCATCGTTAAACAACAATATCATGCAGGAGGTGTTTCGCGTGCGAATGTATTGTCACAAGAAAGTCAATTAGCGCAAACGAAAGCATCTCTTCCTCCACTTAAACAGAGTCTAGCACAGGCTAATCACGCTTTAGCTGTGCTGGTGGGCGATTTTCCAAGCGAAATGCAGCTCCCAACATTGAAGTTAGCAACGTTAACTTTACCTGATCGTTTACCTGTGAGCTTACCTTCAACTTTAGTTCGTCAGCGACCTGATGTGCGTGCTGCAGAAGCAACGCTTGCAACAGCAAGCGCTCAGATAGGTGTTGCGACAGCAAATTTGTTACCGCAAATTACGTTAAACGGTAGTTATGGATGGAGCAATACAGGTCTGAGAAACTTAATTAATCCTAGTAATAATGTTTGGAATGCTGGCGGTTCACTTTTGCAACCTCTATTTAATGGCGGAGCTTTATTGGCAAAACGACGTGCAGCAATTGCGGGTTATGAGGAAGCTCAAGCGCAGTACCGTCAAACAGTTCTCCAAGCGTTTCAAAATGTTGCAGATACCTTAAGAGCGTTACAACATGATGCTGAAACGTTACGCGCACAAGAGGAAGCAGAAATGGCTGCCGAACGATCGTTAATTTTAACAAAAGATCAATTTCGCGCCGGTGGGGTGAACTATTTGAATTTGCTCAATGCAGAGTTACAGTATCAGCAAGCGAAAATTAACCGTATTCAGGCGCAAGCGGCTCGATATAGTGATACAGCAGCATTATTTCAGGCCTTAGGAGGAGGTTGGTGGAACCGTAGTGAGTATCGCTGTTGTCTAAGTAGATATACTAAGACAGTTTCTTAGTAAGGGGAAAGTGCTATATGGAAATGAAATCGAATCAAATGAAAAAACCGATGATGATTATGTTAATTGCGGTGGGTATTTTATTCGGTGGAATTTTTCTTTATAAAGGTGTGATGGCTTTTTTTCTGCAACAATACATCGCAAAACGTAAATCTCCTGTTGTCACAGTTTCAACAATAAAAGCAGATTATGCTTTGTGGCAGCCAAAAATTAGGGCAACTGGCACTATTCGCCCTGTCCAAGGGGTTAATGTTACAGCCCAAGTAGGAGGCATGGTTACGGCCATTAATTTTGATTCAGGTGCAAGCGTTAAGGAAGGCGATGTGCTTCTGCAGCAAAATGCGGATCCTGATATTGCTCAATTACATTCATTACAAGCTAATGCAAAGCTTGCAGAGTTAACGTTTAATCGGGATAAAATTCAGTTCAAAGTCCATGCGGTTAGTCAGCAACAACTCGATACAGATGAACAGAACCTGAAAAGTTTGAATGCACAAGTAGCACAACAAGCTGCAACAGTGGCATTGAAAACTATTACTGCGCCATTTACAGGAAAAGTAGGCATCTCAACCATTAATGTAGGCCAGTATCTTAATCCTGGTGATAAGGTTGTTAGTCTGCAAACGTTCGATCCAATTTATATTGATTTTTTAGTGCCGCAACAGGCACTTGCGCAATTAAAAGTAGGGCAGGATGTGACAGTCACTGTCGATGTTTTTCCGGGAAAACATTATACAGGCAAAGTGACGACTATTGATGTGGCGGTTGATACTAATACACGCAATATTAACATAGAGGGGACAATAGCAAATCCAGCAGCCGAATTGAATACAGGCATGTTTGCAATTGCTGAAGTAAATACGAGTGCACCGCAAAAATATCTTACCTTGCCTCAAGCTGCTGTGAGTTTTAATTCATATGGAGATATTGTCTATATTGTAAAAGAAAGTGGTGAAAAAGATGCAAAAGGCAAACCTGTTTTTATTGCAAAACAGTCTTTTGTGACAACAGGGGAAGCACGCGGTGACCAAGTTATTATCTTGCATGGATTGAAAGCAGGAGACAGGGTCGTGACGAGCGGTCAATTGAAACTGAAGAATGGTGATCGTGTAGTAATTAATAATTCAGTACAACCTGCTAATAATCCAATGCCGAAAGCACCTGACGAACACGAAGGATAGGTTATGTACTTTACTGATCTATTTATTAAGCGCCCGGTGTTAGCTACCGTGATCAGTTTGCTGATTTTGGCATTGGGCTTGCGCGCGATCGGTTTGTTACCTGTTATGCAATATCCTTTTACGCAGAATGCGGTAGTAACTGTCACAACCACCTATACGGGTGCTGATCCCGCGGTTGTTGCTGGATTTATTACAACCCCATTAGAAAATTCTATTGCGCAAGCCAATGGTATCGATTATATGACGTCCAGTAGCGCAGCCAGCGTAAGTACTATTAATGTGAATTTATTATTGAATTATGATCCTCTTAAAGCACTTTCTGATATAGGCACTAAAGTAAACGCAGTATCGAATCAGTTACCTAAAAGTTCGCAATTACCGGTTATCACGGTGGCAGTCGGTGAAACAATCGATTCGATGTATATCGGATTTTATAGCAAGATGTTGCCGAATAATAAAATTACGGATTACCTTATTCGTGTTGTACAACCTAAGCTACAAGCTATCAATGGAGTTCAAACAGCTGAAATTTTAGGTAATCGAACATTTGCAATGCGTGCATGGCTTGATCCAATGAAAATGGCAGGATACGGTATTACTGCAGCGGATGTGGCGAATGCACTTGCCAATAATGATTTTATTTCTGCAATAGGTCGTACCGATGGCAACATGATCGTTGTCAATTTGACAGCTGATACAGGATTAAGGACTGTTGAGCAGTTTCGTAAAATGGTTATTAAAGCACGAAATGGAGCAATTATTCGACTTGGAGATGTGGCGACAATATCACTCGGTGCTCAAAATTATAATTCAGCAGTCAGCTTTGATGGGCAATCAGCAGTATATGTAGGTATTAAAGTAGCGCCTTCTGCAAATTTATTAAGTGTCATTGATACTATTAGACAGGTTTTTCCTTCCATTGATGCACAATTACCCGAAGGATTAAATGCAAAGATTGTGTATGATGCGAGTGCTTATGTGAATAGTTCTATTAAGGAAGTCATAAAATCATTAATAGAAGCATTTCTTATAGTGACCGTCGTGATCTTTCTTTTTTTAGGATCGGTTCGATCAGTACTAATTCCCTTGATTGCCATACCCCTTTCTATCATTGGTACTTTTTTTATGATGTTGTTATTGGGGTATTCAATTAATTTATTAACATTACTTGCGTTGGTATTGGCGATTGGATTGGTCGTGGATGATGCGATCATTATTGTAGAAAATATCCAACGACATATAGAAGAAGGTCAAACTATTTTGCAAGCAGCTTTATTAGGCGCACGAGAATTAGCAAATCCTATTATTGCTATAACAGTGGTTTTGATTGCGGTTTATGCGCCCATTGGTTTTATGGGAGGGTTGACGGGCGCTTTGTTTACAGAATTTGCTTTTACATTAGCAGGAGCGGTAACTATTTCTGCAATCATTGCTTTAACACTTTCTCCTATGATGTGCTCAAAATTTTTAAGATTGAACCATAATCCCAAAGAATCGTTCGTTAAAAAATTAGATCGCTTATTTGAAAAATTAGAACATCGATATGAAAAAGTCTTACATCATGCTTTAAATTTTTTACCTGTTGTAACAGTCTTCGCGATTATTATTTTATTAAGTAATTATTTTCTATTTAGCACATCAAAATCTGAGCTTTCTCCACAAGAAGATCAAGGCATTATCATTTCTCAAGTCACTGCACCGGCGAACGCATCTCTTGCGCAAACGCAGCTGTATGCGAATGAAGTATATAATATTTTCAAAAAATACTCTGAGGTAGATCATATTTTTCAGATTGATGGTGCCGGAGGATTGAATATCAGTATTATTGGTATGGTGCTAAAGCCATGGGACCAACGTACTCAGACTACAAATCAATTGCAACCGGAAGTCCAATCTCAGCTGAATAATATTGCTGGTGCAAAAATTGCAGCATTTCAACCGGCATCTCTGCCTGGCGGAGGAAGTGGGTTACCACTTCAATTTGTTGTGACAACAACGGAAGATTTTAATAATTTGAATACAGTTTTACAGACATTTTTGACGAAGGCGCGCAATGCGGGCATATTTGCCTATTTAGATGCAGATCTTAAAATTGATGAAAACCAAACAACTATTTTATTGGACAGAGATAAAATGTCTGATTTAGGTTTGAATATGCAGGATTTAGGAAATATATTAGGTTCTGCTTTAAGCGAAGGTTATATTAATTATTTCAATTATGCAGGACGTTCCTATCAAGTTATTCCGCAGGTTATTCGTACGGAACGCTTAAATAGCAATCAATTGCTCAATTATTATATTAAGACCGCATCGGGTGCATCTGTGCCCTTATCTACAGTGGCTACAATAAAAAATACAGTTGTTCCTGAATCATTGAATCATTTTCAACAACTTAATTCTACCACTATTTCAGCAGTTGCTTTCCCTGGTATCACAATGGGAGCAGCGCTTGATATGTTTCGTGATATTGCTAAGCAAGTATTGCCGCAAGGCTATAGCATAGATTATGCAGCACAATCGCGCCAATTTATTCAGGAAGGCAGCGCATTAATTGTGACATTCTTTTTCGCATTACTCATTATTTTTCTTGTGCTGGCTGCTCTATTTGAAAGTTTTCGTGATCCATTGATTATCTTAATCAGTGTGCCTATGTCTATTTGTGGCGCGATGATTTTTGTTAGTTTAGGTATTAAAGGTGCAAGCTTAAATATTTATTCAGAGGTGGGTCTCATTACGTTGATTGGATTAATTAGTAAGCACGGAATTCTTATTGTGCAGTTTGCCAACGATCTTCAATTAGCAGGAAAAGAAAAGCGTGAGGCTATCGAGATGGCTGCACGTATTCGTTTGCGTCCTATTTTAATGACAACAGCTGCTATGGTATTGGGGGTGATTCCCTTGATTTTTGCATCAGGTGCTGGTGCGGTAAGTCGATTTAATATTGGATTGGTGATTGCAACTGGTATTGCGATTGGCACAGTTTTTACGTTATTTGTTGTGCCATCTATGTATTTGTTGATTGCAGATAATCTTGCAGAAAAAGGAAGTGAAAATAAATCGCTAGCATAAGATAAATATAAATATAAATGGATGCAGGGAGGTAGGGAGTATGGGATATGCGGATAGTAGTTTTCTTATGTTTAATTTTATGTACGGCAAATAACATATTTGCTGCTTCGATTTCCTCTAGAATAGTATCGCCGCTGGTTCTTACAGGGGAGCGACATAATAACTACAATTTAGCAACGCACATGGAAATGTATATAGATAAGTCCCACCAGTTAACAGTAAATGATGTGACAGATCCTTCTTTTTCATCTAAATTTGTGCCTTACGACTTTGCTGAGCAACGATCACGTAAAAATTATGATCAGACTGTATGGTTACGTTTTCGTATTACTAATTCTACTGTAGATGATATTCATTTATTTTTAACCAAAAATTTCCCCAATCAATATACTGATTGGGTGGCGTATAAGCAAACACCACACGGGCCTGTCAAAATAAATTCTTTTGCAGATAAAACCATACATATTTCGCTGTTTCCGTTAGATATTTCTGAAAATAGCACAGAGACTTATTATTTACATAATTATTCAGAGGGGTGGTTACAAACCACTTTCCATTTGATGAAGCCTAGTTTTTATTTGCTGGATCAAATAGATTTGTTTTTTGTAATGGGAATTCAATATGGTATTGCTTTGGCGTTAGTTTTACATTCTCTTTTCATTTATTTATTTTTGCGTGATAGAAGTTATTTATTATATATTACTTTTGTTTTTTCTGGTCTGCTTGCGTTCGTTTTAATGGATGGATTATTGAATCGCTTGCCAGGGATCGTTGTCAGTAATTGGTGGTATTTGCATCTTTATCGATTCATGCTCGTAGAAGTCGGTTTTGTCTATATCCTCTTCGCCAAAAACATATTGCAAACCAAAAAATATATACCACGCACCCATTTTTTGATGAATATTATGTTATGGCTTGTGCTTCCAGCTACTGTGATGGCATGGTTACCGTCATTTCGTAATCCTCTACTTGCTTTCATATC
The DNA here is from genome assembly GCA_964484285.1 of uncultured Coxiellaceae bacterium. Taxonomy (GTDB): domain Bacteria; phylum Pseudomonadota; class Gammaproteobacteria; order DSM-16500; family DSM-16500; genus CAZUQP01. The sequence continues at coordinate 38,981 of CAZAEO010000005.1, forward strand.
AGTGTTAACTATCACTCACTATCTTAGTATTGCTCTTATTTTATCAACAGTTGCAGCAATTTTGGTTGTATTTAAAGGGTATAAGCCTGCCCAATACTATTTGGCAGGTATGATAGTTATGATGGTGATAGAATTGTTTTATTTTATATCTTATTTTCAGGCTATGTTACCTGCAGTTATTATTTTCCGCTTACCGCAATTCGGTTTAGACATTGATATGATTCTGCAAGCGATTGCGCTAGCAGTGCGTTTTAATTTGATTCAAGAAGAACAAATTAAAACACAACGCGAAGTGATTAAACAAAAAGATTTGAATTCTAAATTACAAGAACATGCCTTGCATGATAAACAGCGCTTAATTAAAGGCTATGCGCGCTTTTTCCCTCGTCGTTTCTTACAGTTATTAAAAAAGAAAAGCATTTTGGACATTCATCTTGGAGATCAAGCCGAGAAAAACATGACGGTGTTATTTGCTGATTTAAGAAATTTCACTACCTTATTAGAAAAGAAATCGCCATCAGAAAGTTTTGCATTTATTAATGGTTATCTTAATCAAATAGCACCTATTGTGCGGCAGCACGATGGTTTGATTGATAAATATATTGGCGATGCGATTTTGGCATTGTATGAAGGCTCAGCAGAAAATGCGGTTCATACGGCGGTTGATGTGATTAAGTTATTACATCGAATTAATCAAAGTAGTGTTGATAAAATTGAAATGGGCATGGGAATTCATTACGGAAGTTTGATGGTGGGTACAATAGGTGAGCAAGAACGAATGGATAGCACGGTGATCAGTGATACAGTGAATGCATCTTCTCGTTTAGAAAATCTAAATAAGATTTATGGAACGCATGTTATTATTTCTGGACAGGCGATAGATACTTTTACTAAAAAAGATGAATTTAAGATTCGTTATCTTGATCACATTAGGGTAAAAGGCAAGAGTCAAAGTATTAAGCTATATGAAGTATTTGATGGTGATCCATTTGAATTGATTGAGAAGAAATTGAAAACGCACCCTATTTATCAAACAGCCATTCAATATTTTCAGGAGCAAGAATTTGCAAAAGCGCTTAATGCGTTTGAACGTTGTCTTGAAATTATCCCGACCGATAAAACATTTTTACTTTATGTTGAACGATGTCGTGCATTTGTTTCGAAAGGACGTATTCGCGATTGGCGCGCGATAGTTAAATTAAACGATAAAATTGAATTAACTTACTAACTTACCTTACGCAGAATAAGCTTAAGTAGTGTCATTGCGAACCCTGCGTTTTTT
>CAZAEO010000006.1:0-39035 GCA_964484285.1 uncultured Coxiellaceae bacterium
TTCAATACATTAGCCCTTCTCGCTACGGTTACAACTGCCGAATTTAGGATAATCACTTTGTAATTTGAATCATAGGTTTTATAAAGATTTTAGTCGCTCAAAAACTAGCGTACAGATGAAACCTCCTAGCGCCTCAACTATACCAATTTAATTTTTAATACAATTAAACACTATCAAGATAAACTCTAACCAAATATTAAATAACACAAAATATGTTATCCACAATTTCTGTGGATAACTCTGTTATTAACCTATAGAAAACCGCCATAAACACTAGTAGATCAAGCTGAAGAGTGAAAAGCCTATAAATTGAACATAAGTAAACATGTCAATTTTTTCAATATGTTACAAAAACACTGGAGGGTTATGATCGAGGCAGCCTTATTTTTTTTAGTACATGTGGTAGAAATTTGTAACTGTGCACAAGTTTTCATATAAGAAGAAACTGACATAAAAAATTTTGTCAAGAGAAAGAAAAAGATTTTTTAAAAAAATATTCGAGGTTATTTTTTTTATATCGGACAGCTACATCAACAGCAATCTATTCATTCGCTGCACAAACAGCGCGGGATCTTTCAACTGGCCGCCTTCAGCTAGCACTGCTTGATCAAATAAAATATGGACCCATTCCTGAAAATATTTTTCATCTTGCTCCATTTTAAGTTTAGCAATAAGCGCATGTTCGGGATTTAATTCAAAAATAGGTTTGACTTCAGCAACATCTTGCCCCGCTGCTTTTAATAAACGTTGCAGCTGACTACCCATATCATGCTCATCAACCACTAAACAAGCAGGAGAACTCGTTAAACGATGTGATAAACGTACATCTTTGACCTGATTGTCTAATATTTTTTTTATTCGCTTGATAAGATCTTCAAATTCGGATTGAAGTTTTTCTTCTTGTTGCACCTGTTCTTTTTGGCCTTCTGAACTTGCGATTTCATCTAAATGAATATCACCTTTAGCCACTGATTGAAAAAGTTTATTGTCAAATTCAGTCAAATGACCCGTCAACCATTCATCAATGCGATCACTCAGCAATAAAACTTCTACTGATTTCTTGCGAAAAATTTCCAAATGTGGACTTGACTTCGCTGTCGTAAAATTTTCGGCTGTAATATAATAGATTTTCTTTTGCTCAGGTTTCATTCGTTTGATGTACTCATCTAATGAAACAGTTTGTTCTGGTAAATCTGTATGCGTAGATGCAAAACGTAACAATTTTGCAATACGCACCCGGTTAGTCAAGTCTTCTGCCGGACCTTCTTTCAGAACATTGCCGAATTGTTGCCAGAATGCGTTATATTTTTTCGGTTCATCTACAGCTAATTTATCTAACATATCGAGTACGCGCTTCACTAATGCAGCACGTAATTTAGGAATGACTGGATTATCTTGTAAAATTTCTCGTGAAATATTTAAAGGCAATGCATTCGTATCGACAATCCCATGCACAAATCGTAGATAATACGGCATAAATTGTTCGACCTGATCCATAATAAAAACGCGCTGCACGTAAAGCTTCAATCCATGCTGACGTTCACGCTGCCACAAATCAAATGGCGCGTGTACTGGTATATAAAGTAAACTAATATAATCTAAACTACCTCCCTCAACCTGGTTATGTGTCCATAACATGGGATCTTCAAAATCATGCGCGATGTGTTTGTAATGCTCTTTGTATTGTTCATCCGTGATCGTATTTTTAGGTAATGTCCAAAGCGCAGTAGCTCGATTAACCACTTCCCATTCTGGTTTGGTAGTTTTATCTGATTCAGCAGAGTCAGGTAATTTATGCATAAAAATAGGTAGATTAATATGATCCGAATACTTTGTAATGACAGTACGCAAGCGCCAATCATTCAAAAAATCATCCTCGCCCTCTTTTAAATGCAACACGATTTCTGTACCGCGATTCTTTTTTTCTATATTGGCAATCGTGTAATCGCCTGTGCCGTCCGACTCCCAACGTACTCCATGCTCTGCAGTTAATCCAGCACGACGAGTTGTGACGGTGACTTTGTCAGCTACAATAAAAGCAGAATAAAATCCCACGCCAAATTGCCCGATCAAATGCGCATCTTTTTTCTGGTCGCCCGTTAACTTCGCCAGAAAATCGCGTGTTCCTGATTTGGCAATGGTTCCTAAATTTTCAATCACCTCATCGCGACTCATGCCGATACCATTATCATTCACTGTAATTGTTCGGGCTGCTGCATCAAAACTCACATGCACGTTGAGTTCAGCATTAGATTCATATAATGCGGTATCCGATAAAGCTTCAAAACGCAGTTTATCTGCTGCATCTGACGCATTCGAAATCAGTTCGCGTAAAAAAATTTCTTTATTGCTATAAAGTGCATGAACCACTAAATGTAACAATTGTTTTACTTCAGTTTGAAAATGCAGTGTTTCTTGTTGCGGATGAATTGTCATTCATGACTCCTGTTTATACAGCTATCTAATGCTAAATTAATAAACCTTGAAGAAATATATAGGCAAATAGAATAAATTCAAGGAAACGAAATGAGATTATTAATTGAAATAGTCCGGAAAAAAACCTATAATTGGTCTTTAATTAGACAAAAATAAACGGGGAGGCGGCAATGTTTTCACAAAAACATGATTCTACTGAAAAACTGCTCTCAGCAACAAAAAAGGTAACCTTGGAGCAAGTAACAGAAAAAATCAATAAACTCGCAGAAATACGCCACGCATTAGATAAATATCATTATTTAATAACGAATATCGATAGCGCAATATCACAATGTCATGCGAATCAACGTATACCGGCATTGTTTTGGGCTCTTAGCTCATCTTTAGAAACCAGAGGTCAAATTAACACAAACGCAATGGAGCTTTGCCAAATCCTTCAAAAGCTTTCTTATAAAAAATTCAAAATTTACTATCATCGAGCAGAACAATTATTAGAGGATTATCGTCATTTTTGTGTTTGGGAAGATGAGCAAGATCGCTTTAAAGAGTTACGCGCTCAATTGTTACATGCTGGATTAACCGATAACCAAGCAGATGAAAAGACGGCTGAAACAAACACGCCTGAAGGTTATTTTACTCGACTAAAAGAAAAAACGACTGCTCTCATAAACACAATGAGAAATTATGCAGCTATACAAAGCGAAAAAGATCTGTCATTTGGAAAAACGTTATTTTTATGGGCGGAAAAAATAGAAAAGCGACTTGATGCGCTTACGCCAATAACGTTGCAGCTACCGCTTATCAGTGTTTTTGCATCACCCCTCTCTCGAGGAATTTGAAAAGATAAGAATAAAAGTAACTCTGTGTCACACACGGTCATGCTAGTGAGCGTTTACTAGCATGACAAACGCGTTAGAGCCTGTTCAATATCTCTTAGACAAACGTCTTATGCATATTCATATCTTTAATATCTGCTTTGACATCACCCATTTTCGGGATGTTAATGGTGACAGTGCCGCCCATTTCAGCAACTGTACCATCTGCATTTAAATGACCCGATAAGTGTGCAGAATCTGTTTTTAAAATAATCACGCCCTTATCACAACTACCAGATAAATTTAAATCCTCTCTTGGAGGACACACACCTGTTTTTATGTTTAACTTAACTTGCATAATAAACGAATGCGGATCTGAGAAACCCGCTATCCATGCTGTTCCTGTATATTTACAATTAACAATACCATTTAATGCGATGACAGTGCCGTACCCAGCCCAAGTGCCCGGCAAGTTATTACAGCTATTTTGGTCTGATAATTGAAAAACAATATCTGCGTGACTTAATGAACTAGATAGCGCAAAACAAGCCGTTGCAAGAAGAACCACCAGCCCTTTACTTTCCATGATTCATTTCCTTATTAACTATGCAACCCAAACTCTCTCATTCCGTCTAGAGAAAGTCAACTTATGATATAATTTCCATATAAATTGAGAAGTGTAGGAGTAACGATGCCAAAGGCATATGACAAAATTACAACAATAATGTTATTACCCAAGAGTCACTTTGTTCAACCACCCAAAGTACCTGAATTGATTCATCTGCATGATCCTGCTTTAAGCATTATGATTAATTTGGAACATAGGCCAGCATCGCATATTTCAGTGGATGATCATATTACGGATACCTTACTAGTCGAAAAAGTCGGCAAAGAACATCTCTTGTTTGTGTTAGATGAAGATAACACTATTCTTGGGATTGTAACTGCAGAAGATATTCATGGTGAAAAACCTTACCAAATCATCCAGGAAAAACGAATCAAACGCCACGAAATCACCGTAAAAATGGTCATGACGCCGTTTGATCGTACGTTATGCCTGGAAATGGAATACTTGCGACACGCAAAAGTCAGTAATATCATTGCCACGCTGATTGAATCCAAAGAGCATTACGCCTTAGTTGTTGAAAAAAATGCAAATAATACCGCTCATGTGGTCAAAGGCTTCTTTTGGGCATCCTTGATTGGCCATGCGTTAGGAAGCGATATCACCGGCACTAAACCTAGCGCCCAGTCCATTGCAGAACTACAACGCGAATTTCGGTTTTAATAATATACACAAATCGCTATACTTCATCCATTATGTCAGATCCTTCACTGCAGTTAGCCGGCTTTACCTTTGCGGAACTATTCCGTGCGGAAGGCTTACATCGTCTCGACCAGCAATTTTTGGCTGTTTTGAATCCCGAGCTGCGCGCTCGATTGCTTACTTATCGCCAGGAACGCACGGCTTTTACTCCTCTTGAGATCAGTGAATTATTACTGGCTTGCGCACCTATTTTAGAAGCTTTTTTAATTGAATTATTTAACATTGAAGATGCTGCGCTGCAAATACAGGCAAAAACATTAGCGCATAATCCTATTTCTGCATTTAAAAAATTTTTTGTACTGCGGCGTGCAAAAAAACAAGCAACTCAAACAACCAACCTCCCCTCTTTTCCTGAACTTGATGCCTGGCTTGCCACAGAATTAGCAAAAGCACCTTTACACACAGAAGATAAAGAGCTGGCGATTGCCTTATTAGCTACTCAATATATAGCTGAACCAGAACGTTTTCCTCTTGAAATTGAAAAACTGACTCAATGGTGTGTGCTTGCTATGACAACCCCAACAGGGCAAGCCATGATTGCTAATTGGGCCAGCTTTCGTATTCCAGAACGCATTGATTATGCCAACTTAGTAAAACATATGCCGCTTGAACATGATAAATTAAATCGTCTTTCCGGGCATGAAACAAAATTACGTTTAAGAGATGGCTTTAAATTAACAGATCCACGCATGGACGCACGTACCGTGCAGGATGAAGTAAATTACTGCATTTATTGTCACGATCATGAGGGTGATTTTTGTTCGAAAGGATTTCCGGTAAAAAAAAGCGAACCGCTGGCTGGTCTTAAAAAAAATCCGCTTGATATCACCATGACCGGTTGTCCGCTCGAAGAAAAAATTTCCGAAATGCATATACTCAAGCGCGATGGACAGGGAATCGCAGCACTTGCCATGGTAATGGTTGATAATCCGATGTGCCCCGCAACGGGTCATCGCATTTGCAATGACTGTATGAAAGCCTGCATTTATCAAAAGCAGGATCCTGTTAATATTCCACAAATTGAAACACGTGTTTTAACTGACGTTCTCAGTCTACCCTGGGGTGTGGAAATTTATGATTTATTGACGCGATGGAATCCACTACGTCAACAACAATGGGCAATGAAACCTTATAATGGATTGAAAGTCATGATTGCTGGTATGGGCCCAGCAGGATTTACGCTTGCGCATCATCTATTACTAGAAGGGTTTGCTGTCGTCGGATTTGATGGCTTGAAAATTGAACCTTTACCTAATCAATTAATCACTGAACCCATTTATCAATTCGATAGTTTAGTAGAATCACTTGACCAACGCTTGATGGCCGGCTTTGGTGGTGTCGCTGAATATGGCATTACGGTACGCTGGGACAAAAATTTTCTTAAGTTGATTTATCTTAGCTTACTGCGCAAACCTTACTTTCAAGTATTTGGCAGCACACGTTTTGGCGGCACTATTACAGTTGATGACGCATGGGAAATGGGTTTCGATCATTTTGTTATTGCAGTAGGCGCTGGTTTACCAAAAGCACTTTCTATCCCAGGCAGTTTGGCACCCGGCATGCGACAAGCCAATGATTTTCTCATGGCATTACAATTAGGTAATGCGGCCAAAACCAACAGCCTCACAAATCTGCAAGTTTGTCTGCCTGCGGTTATTATTGGTGGTGGTTTAACAGGTGTTGATACTGCTACAGAAGTGCAAGCGTATTACATCACTCAAGTTGACAAAACACTGGCCCGCTATGAAACACTCGTGGAACAACAAGGTGAAGAAGCTGTTTTAAAGCAACTAGACGCTGCTTCTATTGAAATCTTGGAAGAATTTCTTGTTCATGGACGTGCTGTACGCAAAGAACGTGAGCGCGCACAAGCGACGAACGAACAACCTAATTTTATTAAATTGATTCATCAATGGGGCGGAGTCACTATTGTCTATCGTCGCACTATTCAAGAATCTCCGGCATACATCAATAATCATGAAGAATTACAAAAAGCGTTTGAAGAAGGTATTTATTATCTTGAAGCCCTCGAACCGGCATCTGTAGACTTAAATCAATTTGGGCATGCCGAAGCACTGGTTTGTCATCGTCGATTGCGTAAAAATTCGGATGAATGGCAAACGACCCAAGAAGAAGTTCGACTTCCTGCGCGCGCTATTTTTGTTGCAACAGGCACGCAACCGAATACCGCTTATGAATTCGAACATCGTGGAACTTTTATTCGCGTAGGTTTGCAATATCAACATTACGAAGATACAGACGGAGAATTGGCTGTAGCACACGGTGTAGCACATTGCAAAGACGCACATTTTGGTCCTTTTACCTCCTATCAAAAAAATGATCGTCGTGTCAGTTTAATTGGTGATACCCATCCGGTTTTTCATGGGAATGTCGTTAAAGCAATTGCATCCGGTATGCGCACCTACCCCAAAATTTTAACGCTATTAAAAGAAAAATTAGGTCGATCTGGACATGAAGAAGAATATCAAACTTTTGCGAACCATATTGCACATTTATTTAAAGCAGAAATTGCCCACATACAACGCCGTACTAAAAATGTAGTGGAACTCACTATTCAAGCACCCCTTGCCGCAAAACATTTTCAACCAGGACAATTTTATCGTTTACAAAATTACGAAACATTTGCGCCACAAATCAATCATACCACTTTACAAATGGAACCACTGGCTCTGATCGCAGCAGAAGTCAATCGCCCATTAGGTACGCTTAAATTTATTGTGATAGAAAAAGGTGCTAGCGCAAAACTCTGTAAACTATTACAGGTCGGCGAACCTGTTTCACTCATGGGACCAACCGGTGTACGCGCAAAAATTGCCAGCAAACATGAAACGGTACTGATTATGGGTAACCAATTAAGTCTGGCGTTGCTGCACACCTATGGCGCAGCATTACGTCATGCAGGTAATCGCGTTATTTATGTGGGTCATTTCAAAACAAAAGAAGAAGTGTATTGCCAGGATACAATTGAACAGTCTGCAGATTTGATTATTTGGATCACCGAGACAGGGGAACCCGTTTCTCCAGTACGTCCAGAAGATTATAGCGTAACCAGCGATGATTGCCTTGCTGTTTTAGTACAGTATGCAACAGGAAAATTGCATGCAGAAAAAAATCAACCAGAAATTCCTTTAAGCGATATTGATCGCATTTATTTAATTAGTGACACACATATACTGCGGCGTTTTCAGGAGGCGCGTAACACTTATCTAAAAGAATGGTTGGTCAAAAAACCGCGAGTACACGGTTCTGTTTATAGCACTATGCAATGCATGTTAAAAGGTGTTTGCGCGCAATGCTTGCAATGGCAAGTTGATCCCAAAACAGGCAAACGTACCAAAGCCGTATTTGCCTGTTCCTGGCCAGACCAACCATTAGAATTAATTGATTTTGATAACATAGAAGAACGACAAATACAAAATCGTTTACAAGAACATTTAAGTAATCTTTGGGTAGATCATTTGTTAACACGCCTTCCCGAATTGTAATTCTGATTCTTTTGGTTTTTCCAAGAAATCTAACAACTGTTCTGTAGAATAAGAAGGAAATAACAAGCTTATTTTTTTATCTTGATTATTAATATGTTGTCTCAACGCATGAATACAATCTTGTTTATCAATAGTATTTTTAAAAGCGGATTCCTGTATTTTTTCAAAAATGTTCAGAAAAACAAGTAACTCCATATGAGATATATCTTTTAATGCATGATTTGCGTGACTTAATAGCAGCGATCTATATTTTACTATGACGGGATCTTTCTGATTTTCTATATTAACAAGCATTTCTTGCAAAGGGATATTCAACAATTCAAGAACCTTATATTTATCGAGCGTTTCCATGACGATTAAACCATAACGATAGGCTTCTTCAAGAGATGGCGGTTGATCACAAGACGAGGGCAAATTATACAAATTAGGATCTATTTTCTTTAAAGCACAGGCAATTATTCTACAGTCTTTACAGTAATCAAAGATTTTTATTTCCTTGCTGTATGCAATAAGTGGCGAAAATGTATTTGTCAGTTTTTTCTGTGTAATATCACATTGCTCTAGGAAATAATTTCTCTCTTCAGAAACCACTCGCAAAATTTGTTTTGAAAATTTATCTTTTAAATACAATTCAAAGCCGCTTGTATTTTTTTCTACTTCTACCAGAATAACACTCTTAATGTATTCAGAAACATTCGGTGGCAATATAGCGGGATAACCGCTGAAAAGATTAATAAAATAAACACCTATTTCATATAATGCTGCTTTGTTTATGCTTCTTTTCACATTACTCGAAAAAACGTACGCATTTTCTAATACTTCTGCGCCGATCATTTCAATTGCATATTTTTGATAAGAAGAAGCATGCAATGGCCCTAACAAAATTTTTTCCGTATTTTCTTGTTTTGCCTGAGTATCATTTTTTTTATCAACTTCTTTATCATCCGTCATTAACGGTTTTATTTGCTCTTTTATTAATTTTTCAGGATGATATTTTATTTCTCGGTTTCTCTTCAAAAATGATCCTACAGTGCAACTGATCTCTTTTGGCAGCAATAGCAATGAAATAGTCGTATTGGTTTCGAATGTACTCAGAAACGCATCCGTTATTTCCTGGGTAGCATTTTTAGGACAATCATTACGTAGAAGATTCAAAATCTTAAGCGTTGTGTTATTTGCTAAAGTTTTTGCAAATTCTTTGAAACCAGAAACGCCTATATTATTTTGATTGATGCAAAATGATTCAAGACCTACGCATGTTTTTAATAAGTTAGCAAGTGCTACAGCACCTTGCGGACCAATATTGCATGCTATTAAATCTAAATTTTTCAAATGCGTCTTATTTTTTAAAATACCTGCCAATTCTTGAGCGCGTGTATCTCCAAGGTCTACTTCTATAAAGCCTAATCTTTCGAGCACATTTTCCTGTTTCAATCCTTCTAAAATGGCTATCCAGGCCTCTTGAGAAAGAGGTCCTTTATCTATCGTGAATTGTTTAAGCTGCTTACGCTGCATGGCTTGTGCAAATGCTTGCCCTGCTGTTTTATCAATAGGGCCATCGCTTAAATAAAGCTCTTCTATGTTTGTATAAGGTAATACCTCTGATAACACTTGCATGCCCTGCTCGCCAATATCCCCACTGATTCCCAGCACCTTAAGCATATGTGCATTTTGCAAAGCATGTTTAAAGTCTTCCGCTCCACTTGCCGCGATTGTTTGATCCTGAGTCTGAAGCTGGATCCGTTCTTCTTTCGAGTCAGTAATTTTTTTAGCAAGATCTCTCAAAGATAAGTTATTATCATTTCTACCAGAAGACATCGGCAAATTCCTCGTGTATTAAAAATTGGTGAATAATTATACCATAAGAAGTATAAGCGAAATTTTTACCAATGATTCAAAGAATTATCATCTTTTCCTCGCTAGCGTAAGCCCATCTCCTATCGGTAGCATGCTAAGCGTCACGCACTCATCTTTTGATAATGTTGCATTGAGTTTTCGAATGGCTACGGTATCTGGATCATTGATAGTAGAATCGGCGACATCACCATCCCATAGCACATTATCAATCGCAATTAAGCCCCCAACGCGCATTAACTGTAGTGTTTTTTCATAATAATTCAGGTAATTTGCTTTATCTGCATCAATGAATGCAAAATCAAAGGTATTCGCCTCTCCTTGGGCAAGAAGGGACTGTAATGTATCTAAAGCAGGCGCGAGGCGTAAGTCAATTTTATGAGCCACACCCGCCATTTCCCAAAAACGCTTGGCAATCTGGGTCCATTCCTTATTAATATCACATGCAATTATCCTTCCCTCACTTGGTAAGGCAAGAGCAACTGATAAGGTGCTATAACCCGTAAAAACACCAATTTCCAAGGTTTTTTTAGCCTGAATTAATTCAATCAATAATTGCATAAATTGGCCTTGTTCAGGCGAAATTTGCATATTACCCATACTCATTTTGTGAGTCTGTTCACGTAATTTTTTTAAGATTTCAGGCTCGCGCAAAGAGTGTTTCTGGAAATAGTCATAAAGCGCGGGAGTTAAGTTTAACGTTTTAGCAGACATAGGGTTCTTCCTAACATTTGGTCACTAATGATATAATGCCTTTCTATTTGCAAGAGGAGTGATCTTACATGAGTACCGGCATTATTCTTATCATTGTCGCACTTGCCATTCTAGGGTTTATTGTTTTTACTTACAATCAATTAATTGCTCTAATTGAAGCGATACGTAACAATCAAAAACAAATTGATATCCAGCTTGATCGGCGCTTCAAGGTATTTGAATCATTAATCAATGTAGTCAAAAAATACATGGATTATGAGCAAACAACGTTAAAAGATGTAGTAGCATTACGTAATCAAGCACAACAGGCAAAAGCAGAAGGCAATGAACAAGCACGCATCGCTGCTGAAAATAAAATTTCAACCATTGCTTCAAACTTAAACCTGGTATTTGAGCAATATCCTGACTTGAAAGCCAATCAAAACTGTATGCAACTGCAAGAAGAAATCGTCAGTACTGAAAATAAATTAGCTTATGCCAAGCAATCTTATAATGACAGTATTGAAAATTACAATGCCACGAAAAAAGCATTTTTTACTTCAATGATTGTTGCCCTATTCAAAAATAAATTGGATTTTGATTTCCTTTACTGGCAATTAAGCGAAGCAAAAATAACAGAACAAGAAAATTATACGGTAAAATTATAAAACGAGAAGCATGATGTCAGCGAAAGCTAGCATGACAGATAATGCTTATCGCTCTAACTGATTTAATCACAGGTAATTATGTCAGAACTTTCCAAGCAATTTTCAGAGAGCACTGCGGATTGGCGCAAGACGATACGTCTAAATAATCGTAAAACATTTTTGGTAATGAGTGTATTTGTTTTAATGTATGCAGCGATTGGATTATTAGTCGATATGTATATTGCAACAGGATACTTTCCTGACGCCTCATTATCACAAATCTTTTATGCCTTAATCACGCTACATATTTTTCCGCTCGTAACATTAGTCATGCTAACAATTGCCGCTATTTCTTTACTAGTCACTTTCAGTTTTCATAATCAATTGATGCTGCTAGGTACCGAGTATCGCGAAATCACTCCCACCACCGCACAAAATTCCTCTGAACAACAATTGTATAATGTAGTCGAAGAAATGAAAATTGCTGCGAGTTTAAATTATATGCCGCGCGTTTATTTGATTGAAGCAGATTACATGAATGCGTTTGCGAGCGGTTATAGTGAAAAATCAGCCATGATTGCCATTACTCGAGGATTACTCGGGAAGTTAAATAGAAGCGAACTACAAGCCGTAATAGCGCATGAATTAAGCCATATCCGACATATGGATATTAAATTAACTTTAATGGCGTCGGTTCTTGCAAACCTAACTGTCATGGTGCTCGACATATTTTTTTATAATGTGCTTTTTTCACGACGTCGCTCCGAAAATAATCGCTCAGGGAATGCATTACTATTCATCATTGTAATGCTGCGTTATATCTTGCCTGTCATTAATATTTTATTATTGTTGTATCTCAGCCGCACACGCGAATATATGGCGGATGCAGGTTCAGTGCAATTAGTCCGAGATAACGAACCATTGGGCTCTGCTCTCTTAAAAATTAATCAGGATCATCAAGACAATCAATCTGAATATAGCCGCGCCTATCAACAAACACCACATGAAAATGTGCGGCGTGAAGCATACATCTTTGACCCAATTCAGGCAGGAATTGAACGTTCAGGCTCACTCACCGATCTTTTTTCTACCCATCCCAATATAAAAGATCGATTAGCTGCTTTAGGTTTTCGCAATGACACAAAAAAATAATATTGGGATCCTGCTTAGCAACATCGGCACGCCTGACAACCCAACACCTTCTGCTGTGCGACGTTATCTTAAAGAATTTTTATCTGATAAGCGAATCGTTGAAATACCACGCGCGATTTGGTGGCCTATTTTACATGGTTTTATTTTGCGGTTTCGTCCAAAAAAATCTGCGTCGCTCTATCAACAAATTTGGACTGCTCAAGGCTCGCCTTTACTTACGCATTCACGTCAGTTAGCAGAAGCACTCGAAAAAAAACTGAATCTGCCTGTTGCATTAGGCATGCATTATGGTAATCCCTCCATACAAAGTGCCCTCGAAGCATTACGAAAAAAAAACATCAATAAGCTGTTCATTTTACCTCTCTACCCACAGTATTCTGCGACAACAACAGCTACCACTGTTGACAAGACTGCTCATGTATTAAAAAAATGGCGCAATATTCCGGAAATCCACTTGATAAATGATTATGCTGATAATACAAATTATATAAATTCAATCAGTCAATCTATCTACACAGCATGGACACAACAAGGCCGCGCAGACTATTTATTATTTTCATTTCATGGCATTCCCAAACGATACTCTGATGCGGGTGATCCGTATCAGGAGCGTTGCAAAACTACCGTCGAATTAATTGCTAAAGAATTAAATTTGCGGCCAGATGAATATTCACTTGCTTTTCAATCACGCCTAGGACGTGCCGCATGGTTACAGCCCTATACTGATCATATGTTAAAGTCTCTTCCTCAAAAAGGCATCAAACATTTACAAGTAGTATGCCCGGGATTTGCGGTGGATTGTTTAGAAACATTAGAAGAAATTGCTATGAGAGGTAAAAAACAATTTTTAGAAAATGGTGGCAAAGTATTTAATTACATTCCTGCGTTAAATAATAGCGATGCACATATAGAAACATTCGCAAACATTATCAAACAAAACATAAAAATTTAGCGCTCGTTAATAAATTATTTAAAAAATTCTGGCACTGGCATGGCAAAGCGTCCGTATGTTATGATTTTGTCACTTAAGTATTAAGGAAAATCACTGGTGCGTTTTCGATTATGGATAATCGTTATTAGCCTCCTGTTTCTTGTGCGCTTAACGTATGCTGATGTTCCCCCGCACACGGGTGTATCGCTTTCTATTCCTGTTATTACCAAAGATCCTGAATATCTGCATGGATATCGTGCTGCTGCATGGTATCAACCCAAGTCCCTCATGTGGGAACATGCGCGAATTTATTTTGATGCTGCGTTTGGTCGCTGGTGGGTCACCAATACTAATGCCTATAGCAGCTTAACTATTTATTCTGTATCACCTATTTTTCGTTATTATTTTACTACACATTCGAACTTTTCACCTTTCATAAACTTAAGCATTGGTCTTGCTTATTTAACACGCACCCATTTCGATAAATACAACCTTGGCATGCATTTTTCCTTCCAAGATCAAGCAGGAATTGGCGCCACATTGGGCAAAAATCAAAAATTCTCTATCATTCTAAGCGCGCTCCATTATTCGAATGGTTCCCTTTGTAGCAGGAATGCTGGAATTACTGTACCTCTTGTGATCACTGCAGAATATGGTTTTGTTTAATTCTGTATCGCGGTAGAATTCAGAAGAAATAGCATTTGACAGATGACAGACTCGAATAATGCGTAGACGTATTGCCATTAAAGATCACATTCAAGAAGTTCAGCTCATTAGCCGACGCTGCATTATCGTTTTGACTATTATGATAGTGCTAGTTACTATTTTAGTTATCCGTCTCGCTTATCTACAATTAGCCAACCACGATCTCTTTACAACGCTTTCACAAAAAAATTGGTTAGATCTTGTACCAATTGAGCCTACTCGCGGATTGATTTACGATCGTAACGGGATCCTGCTTGCCGAAAATATTCCAGTTTTCAGCTTAGATGTTATTCCATATAAAATTGACAATATGCCAAAAGCATTAGCAGAAGTGGCAAAAATAATTCCTCTTTCTGATGACAATATTGCCCAATTTCAAAAACAATTAAAACAACACCGGCGTTTTGACGAAGTAACGCTTAAATTACGTCTAGCTGAAGATGAAGTCGCTCGCTTTGCTGAAAACCAATATTATTTTCCAGGTATGCTGGTTAAAGCACACTTAATCCGTCATTATCCTTTCACCAATAGCCTTAGCCATGTTTTAGGCTATGTAGGTCGTATCAATATTGATGAATTAAAAGATATTGATACAATCAATTACAGTGCTACTAATTATATTGGCAAGCTCGGGATTGAAAAATATTACGAAGATGAATTACACGGCACAGTAGGCTACGAGCAAGTTGAAAATAACGCCAGCGGCGAAGCCTTGCGCGTGTTAAGCCGCATTAAACCCTTACCAGGTAAAAATTTACATCTAACAATTGATAGCAAATTACAAACCGCCGTAGAAGAAGCACTCAGTGGCCATCGCGGCGCTATCGTTGTGATTCAACCTGCAACAGGCCAAATACTCGCTTTAGTGAGTGAACCTACCTATGATCCCAATAAATTTGTTGAGGGCATTAACAACAAGGATTTCCAAGCATTACAACACTCTCCGGACAGACCGCTTTATAATCGCGCCCTACGTGGACTTTATCCGCTTGCATCTACCATTAAACCTTTTATTGCGCTAGAAGGTTTAAATTCCGGAGTTGTTTCACCCGAATATACCCTCTTTGATCCAGGATGGTATCAACTTAACAACAGCAGTCGTATTTTTCATGACTGGCGCAGACATGGACATGGCGTAGTCAATATTTCTAAAGCCATTATTAGTTCATGCGACGTTTATTTTTTTGATTTAGCACATAAATTAGGAATACAACGCATTAGCCATATCTTAAAAAATTTTGGCTTCGGTGAGTTAACTGGAATTGATATAGAAGAAGAATTACCTGGTGTCGTGTCTTCTCCCGCTTGGAAAAAACGCGTAAAAGGTCAGCCTTGGTATGAAGGCGACACCCTGAATTCTGCTATTGGTCAAGGATATATGCAAGCCACTCCTTTGCAACTTGCAACTGGGGTTGCTGTTATCGCTAATCGCGGGGAACGGTTGGTACCGCATCTCTTATTATCTGAACAACTCCCTGGAAACAATCTTGAATCACCTCCAGTGACAACACTTGATCCTGTTAAATTAAATCCTGAAGATTGGAATATTGTCATTAAAGCCATGCAAGGAGTGATTACCTCTCCCGCAGGGACAGGGTATCGATTCGGCAAAATTGGCCCTTATACGGTAGCTGCCAAAACAGGTACAGCACAAAATTATTCGATCAAACATTATAATATTAGCGAAGATTACGAAGATCAAAGCAAATTACCGGAGAAACTGCGGGACAATTCACTCTTTATTGCATTTGCTCCAGTTGAAAAACCGCAAATTGCTATCGCCGTCATGGTTGAAAATGACAGTATTGCAGCCAGTGTAGCACGCAAGATTTTAGACTATTATTTAATTAATCCATCTAAAGTGACAGCATCTCTCACATCCGTTAGTCATATTCACAATCAAGGGAATAACCTGCATGTCATTCGTTAATTCAATAAAACATAAATTAACTGCCCCGGAAAATAGTGTTGGCTATCGCACCTTTTGGCAATACATTCACATTGATATTTTGCTTTTACTAGGTATTTTATTATTGCTAGGGGTCGGTTTAGTTATTTTATACAGCGCAAGCAATCAAAAGCTGTATATGGTTGAACAACAGATCATGCGCATTTGCTTGTCTCTGGGTGTCATGTTTATGTTTGCGCAAATTCCTCCAACAACGTATCAACGATGGGCGTTTTGGATTTATATTGCAGGAATTTTATTGCTTACTGCAGTATTAGCCGCTGGCCAGATCGGTAAAGGTGCTGAGCGATGGTTAAATTTGGGAATTATTCGCTTTCAACCTTCTGAAATAATGAAATTAGCCATTCCTATGTTTCTCGCATGGTATTATCACAGAATTCATTTACCACTTACCGCGCGCACTATTTTCTTCTCTGTTATTATTATTTTAATTCCCGCTCTTCTCACTGCAAAACAACCCGACTTGGGAACTGCTATCTTATTGGTTATTGCAGGAGGAAGTGTTTTATTGCTTGCAGGACTCAGTTGGTATCTCATTATTGCTTTTGTGAGCCTGATAGCCTTAAGCGCACCCTTCATTTGCTACCTTCTGCATGATTATCAACAACAACGCGTACTCACTTTTTTTAATCCAGAACGTGATCCGCTGGGTGCTGGCTATCATATTATTCAATCAAAAATTGCTATCGGATCAGGCGGCTTATTTGGCAAAGGCTGGTTAAATGGCACTCAATCGCATCTTCATTTTTTACCTGAGCATTCTACTGATTTTATTTTTGCTGTGTGCGGTGAAGAATTTGGATTTGTCGGCAGTATCATTTTATTGATGATTTTTATGGCAATTGTGCTACGAGGACTTTATATCACCATCAAAGCACAGGATACTTTCTCACGATTACTTGCTGGCAGCTTAACACTGACATTTTTTGTATCATTTTTTATCAATATGGGCATGGTCACCGGAATCTTACCTGTTGTTGGCATACCCTTACCTTTAGTAAGCTATGGGGGTTCTTCTATGGTGACGTTAATGGCGAGTTTCGGTATTCTAATGTCTATCCAAACACATAGAAAATTATTAACAACATAAAGAATACTCCTAAAGAGAGACCTGTTCAGTAAGGGAAAAAAAATGCAACTTCGATTTTTGATTGTATTATTAGTTATTCTATTTTTTTCACCGCTGACAATGGCTGATACTTATTTTGCTAATCAACCCAAAGTCAAAAAATTTATTACTCAAATGGTACATCAACATCATTTTAATCGAAAAAAACTTATCGCCCTTTTTAACCAAGTAAAAATTAAACCTGCTATTATGCAAAGCATCAAAACACCCTTGGAAAAAAAGCCCTGGTATACTTACCAAATGTTATTCGTAACTGAATGGCGCATACGGCAAGGCGTTCATTTTTGGAACAAATATCAGAAAGCGCTCGAAAAAGCAGAAAAAACATATGGTGTCCCGGCCAGCATTATAGTAGCAACCATTGGAGTTGAAACAAAATACGGTAAACATACGGGTAACTATCGTGTCATTGATGCTCTTTCTAATATCGCTTTTAGTGATTCTCCACGCTCACCTTTTTTTCGTAAAGAGCTAGAACAATTTTTATTACTTACACGCGAACAACACTTAAATCCCTTAAAAGTCATGGGCTCCTATGCAGGTGCTATCGGCCAACCACAATTTATGCCGAGCAGCTACCGGCATTATGCAGTTAATTTTTCGGGTAACCCTAAAATTGATTTATCTAATAATGAAATCGATGTAATTGGCAGCATCGCTAATTACTACAAAAAACATGGCTGGAAACCACAACAACCCGTGGCTATAAAAACAGCTTTAAAAGGCAAAAAGTATGGATTTTTAACTTCCTCTCAAGTCAATCTTGCTGATTATGGATTATCTACTGCACAAAAAGCAAAATTGATTGAGCTTGAAAACTATTTTGGGAGAGAATACTGGTTAAGCTTTCATAATTTTGATGTAATTAAACGTTATAACCCTAGCGATTTATATGCTATGGCAGTTTATCAATTGAGTTATTATATTTCAATGTTAAAAGGGAAGCCGACGCATGATTAAACTAATAAGGACCACATTAAAGTTATTTTTAATTGGCGTGTTCTTGTTATTAAGTGCTTGCTCTACTATTAGAAAAGATGGCCCACCTTCTTATTATGTTGATGCCACTAAAATTCCAGATGCGACTCCTAAAGCAGAACCACAAAGCAAATATGGTAATAAGGCAAGCTATACTGTACTGGGTAAACGCTACTATGTCATGCCGACCAGTAAGCATTATGAAGAACAAGGCATTGCATCTTGGTATGGAACTAAATTCCATGCGCAACGCACTTCCAGCGGTGAACGTTACAATATGCTTGCAATGACAGCAGCGCATAAAACATTACCGTTGCCTACTTATGTACAAGTCACTAATCTAACCAACGGTAAAAAAATTATTGTTAAAGTAAATGACCGTGGGCCTTTTGAAGGTAATAGATTAATTGATTTATCGTATGTTGCTGCTAAAAAACTCGGCATGCTGGGTCACGGAACAACTTATGTCGACGTTAAAGCTATCGACCCACTCAAATATGGCCGAAATACACTTGATAAACCAGTTTATACTCGTGATTTTTATCTTACCCAAAACGCTGTTAAAACACCTGCGCCACACCCTACGTATTATGCATCTTCTCATTTAGGAAGACATCATCCTCATTTGTATCTCCAAGTGGGTGCGTTTAAAAATAAACTTCTTGCCGAACAGCAGAAAAGACGCTTAATTGCTATGATCACTTCCTCTCCTATCAAAGTTACACCGCCAACAGATCAGAAAAAATTATATCGGGTACAAATTGGTCCAATAAAAGATGTAGCAACAGCACAACATATTACTGCTCGTTTAAAAGCGGCTGGCTTAAACACCCACACCATTCAATCTCCTACGGAGGTGTAACATTTGTTGCTGGCACTGGTTGGTATTATTCTCACTATCCTATTAGTTGTAGGAATACATGAATTCGGCCATTTTTTAGCTGCACGATTGTTAGGAATCAAAGTATTACGTTTTTCAATTGGTTTTGGCAAAGCGCTTGTACGTTGGCATGACAAAAAAGGCACGGAATATGTTATAGCCGCAATCCCGTTAGGCGGTTACGTCAAAATATTAAATGAAGAAGAAGACAAAGTCGCAGAAGAAGAATTGCATCTTGCTTTTAATCGACAACCTTTTTACAAAAAATTTCTGGTAGTGATAGCAGGCCCTTTGTTCAATTTGATTTTAGCCTTTTTTTTATATTGGTCATTATTCGTCATTGGATTTACCAGCATTGTTCCTGTGGTTGGAAAAGTGATGCCTCATTCTATTGCGGAAGAAGCCGGGATTAAACCACAACAAGAAATTTTAAAAATTGATGACAAACCCACTACAAGCTGGATGGCTGTTGTCATTCGCATTTTGGCGCGCACGGGTGAAACAGGTCAACTGCGCATAGAAACCAGAAAATTTGATACCCAACAAAATCCACGAACACACTTACTCGATTTAACTCACTGGCGTATGGATGAATTAAAACCTGATCCGTTAGGCAGTTTAGGCGTAGTGCCTTATGAACCCAAATTACCAGCCATTATTGGGACCATTCATCCAGATACGCCCGCTGCAAAAACAAATTTAAAAATCGGCGATAAAATCATTGCAGTCAATAACAAACCGATTGCCCATTGGCATGCATTAATCGAGATAATTGATGCACACCCTACGCAAAAACTATCATTCACTATTCGCCGCGATAACACTCTCCACACAATCTCAGTTACGACTGATTATCAACGCGACATGTTATTTAGAAAACATGGTTTCTTAGGTATTTCTCCACAATTTCATTGGCCGGAAAATTTTCTCTATAAAAATAAATATGGCCCTATCGCAGCACTATCCCATGCCTGGCAAAGTACTTCTGATTTTATTGGGTTAAATTTCATGGTGATTGGCAAATTGCTTCAGGGAAAAATTTCGCTGCACAGTCTAGGCGGACCGATTTCCATTTTTCAAGGTGCAGGCGCTGCTTTTCATCAAGGTATTATTCCGTTTTTAAATTTTTTGGCTTTTTTAAGCATAGCAATCGGCATTATTAACATTTTGCCCATTCCAGGACTCGATGGAGGACATATTTTATTTCAGGTAATTGAAGCCATTACTCGCCGTCCTCTTTCACCACGCGTGCTAGCATTATGTTATCGATTAGGGATTATTTTGCTCTTCTTGTTAGTTTTTCAAGCGATCATCAATGATATATTGCGGTTATATAGATAGCCAACCCCTTGCAATGATGAAGCAAACAACATATCTTTAGCAGTCCTAATAATAATACTCAGGGGAGCTGCAAAAGCAGCTGAGAGGTTCCTCGTTGGAACGACCCTTAACCTGATCCAGGTAATGCTGGCGTAGGAAGAAGTGAAAATGAAAGCCCATATATCCACTATTATCATGCGCCAAGTGCATCTTGCCTATGGTCAGCATGTTTTATTTGATCATTTGAACGTCACTTTTGCGGCGAACAAATGTAGCTGTATATTAGGTCAAAGCGGTGTAGGTAAAAGCACTTTACTTAAATTGATCGCTGGACTCATTCCAAAACAAATCTCTAGCCATATTTCTTCTGATAATAATCAACTCTTATCAGAACAAATCGCCTACATGGCCCAAACCGATTTGTTATTACCGTGGTGCTCCGCTCTCGATAATGCATTAATTAGCGCACGATTACGCGGCAAACATTCAACTTTATTACGCACACGAGCACAGAATTTATTTGCCCAAGTTGGCTTAGCAGGTGCCGAAAAAAAATTTCCTTATCAATTATCTGGCGGCATGCGGCAACGTGTTGCACTTGTGCGTACTTTACTCGAAGACAAACCTATTATTTTAATGGATGAACCCTTTTCTGCTGTCGATGCTATTACCCGTTTTAAATTACAAACATTGACAGCAACGCTTTTAAAAAATCGCACCGTATTGCTTGTTACACATGATCCAACAGAAGCCTTGCGCCTCGCGGATGAAATTTATATTTTATCTGGGCAGCCAGCTAATCTACATAAGATCATAACATTGAATAGCCCAGCCCCACGCGACTTCTCTCATGTGGAAATTATGCAACAGCAAGCACGCTTATTTGCTGCATTAACAAATGCAAAGGAAGCATGTTTATGAAGTTCGTTCTACGTGGATTATTGGTATTTTTTAGCATTATTTTGCTATGGCAAAGCCTGGTGAGCCTATTTCATCTACCTCCCTACATTCTTCCTTCACCCTTCGCAGTCATGCATATAGGGTATGATCGTTTTAATCTCCTTGCACATGAAGCAATGATTACCATCATGGAAACACTATTGGGACTATCACTCGGCATATTGTTAGGTTGTCTTGCTGCATTAGTGATGGTATTCTGTAGACCATTTAGCTTTTGGTTATTCCCAATATTAATTATCAGTCAAGCCATCCCAACTTTTGCTATCGCGCCGTTACTCGTGATTTGGTTCGGTTATGGTATAGCGTCAAAAATTGCAACGACGATTATTATGATTTTTTTCCCTATAACAAGTGCATTTTTTGATGGATTACAGCGAACAGAATCGGGCTGGATTGACTTGGCTAAAACCATGAATGCCAAAAGATGGCGTTTTTTTTGGTATATTCGCATTCCAGCAGCGCTTCCCCAGCTTGCTTCCGGATTGCGGGTTGCAACAGCTATCGCGCCCATTGGTGCGGTTGTGGGCGAATGGGTCGGTGCAAGCCAGGGTTTAGGATTTTTAATGTTGAATGCCAATGCACGCATGCAAATCAATCTGCTGTTTGCTGCATTGTTTGTGCTGGTTATGTTTTCATTAACACTCTATTTTCTAGTCGATAAATTATTATGGATATTCATACCATGGCAACAAAAAGAATAAAAAATTATTTTATTGCATTGTTAGGAATACTTTTTTTCTTAGCGTATTCTGCAAATACATTAGCAGAAAATAAAAAATTAACTGTTTTATTAGATTGGTTTGCTAATCCAAGCCACGCTCCTTTATTTGTTGCCGAACAACAAGGTTTCTTTAAAGCTGAAGGGCTTGATGTAGAACTCATTGGCCCTGCTGATCCAGCTGATCCACCGAAATTAGTTGCTGCAGGCAAAGCAGATATCGCCATTACCTATGAACCCCAATTTATTGAACAAGTAGAACAAGGTTTTCCCCTCATACGCATTGGTACACTGATCAACAAACCGCTGAATTGCCTGGTCGTTTTACAAAGCAACCCCATACATACCATTCAAGATTTAAAAGGAAAACGCATCGGCTATAGTAGCGGTGGTAGCGTTAATAGTATTACATTAAAAACCATGCTAGAAAATAATGGATTACATTTAAATGATACGCAGCACATCAATGTACATTATGATTTAACTCAAGCATTACTTTCGCGTAATGTGGATGCCGTAACAGGTATGATGCGCACTTTCGAGGTCATTCAAATGGAATTGGCTGGGCACCCTGCGCGATTATTTCTTCCGGAAAAAAATGGCGTACCTTCTTATAGCGAACTCATTTTTGTGATAAACAAAAATACTATTCAAGATCCTCGCTATCGCAAATTTTTAAATGCACTCCAAAAAGGCGTAATCTATCTACAACTTCATCCTGAAGAAACCTGGAAGGCCTTCGCAAAAACACTTCCGGAATTAAACGATACACTCAACCACCGCGCCTGGATCGCTACCCTGCCCTATTTTGCAAAAAATCCTGCTTATTTTGACTCACAAGAATGGCTGGCATTCGCGCAATTTATGCAGAAAAATGGTTTAATTAAAAACGCTCTCCCTATTGATTACTATGCAAGGATAATTTAATGTCATTACCACTCGCGGTTATTTTATTATTAGCTGTTATTGTACTCATCCTGTTTATGCGCCAACAAACCAAGCATCAGGATTTGCAAACACTTAAAATATTACAAGATACATTACGGCAAGGTTTCCAAGAAACTCGCATGCAAGTAAAAGAGGCATTGCAAGACTATTCAAGCGATGTAAGTAAACGCGTAGAGTTACTTAACCAAACGACAGATTTGCGCTTAAAAGAAATTAATCAACAAGTAGAAAAACGTTTAACTGAAGGCTTTGAAAAAACAAATGAAACATTTAACAACATCATTCAGCGTCTCGCGCTCATCGATGCTGCACAGAAAAAAATTACTGAGTTATCTCATAACATAGTCAGTTTGCAAGAAATTTTAACAGATAAAAAATCACGCGGCGCATTTGGTGAGGTACAACTTTCAGCATTGATTCGCAATGTTATTCCCGAACAACATTTCTCTTTTCAACATACATTAAGTAATGGTAAACGTGCTGATTGCATTTTACTTTTACCAGAACCGACGGGAAATATCGTCATTGATGCCAAATTTCCATTAGAAAATTTTCGCATTCTAATTGACGCCAATCTATCTGCAGCAGAAAGAAAAACAGCAGAGCAACAATTTAAAATTGATATCCGCAAACATATTCAAGACATCGCGGAAAAATATATCTTGCCAGGTGAAACCGCGGATGGAGCCATCTTATTTATTCCAGCTGAAGCCATATTTGCTGAAATTCATGCGCATCATTCAGAACTGGTTGAGGTAGCACATCGAGCAAAAGTATGGTTAGTTTCACCCACCACGATGATGGCTATCCTAACGACCGCACGTGCAGTTTTAAAAGATGCGGCTACGCGTCAACAACTGCATATTATTCAAAAACATTTACATTTGCTAGCAACTGATTTTGAGCGCTTCCAAAAGCGCATGGATAATCTTGCACGACATATTGAACAAGCGCACACTGATGCCACTGAAGTACATACTTCAGCAAAAAAAATCACTCAACGCTTTGAGCAAATTGAAAAAGTAGAACTGGATGGAATAAAGTCTAGTAACGCACTACCTGTAGAAGAAAAACAAGATTCTTAAATCTTTTTTAAGAAAATTTCTGCATTTAAAGCATCTTTGCAGGCTTTTATGACTCCCCCGCAACTTATTCAGGAGGGCATCCTATGATTTTTGTCCTGTGCAAAGCCCGATTGCCCTGTGAATTCCTCCATTAAATCCATCGTCTTAAGATTTTCTTAAGGTTAATTTGTTTAATATGAATAATGAGAGCATTGTTTTTAGACAATACTCCTATTCAATAAATTAACTCTTCTTAGGAGAATCGACGTGGCCGAAGCACGGATAGCTCTAAGTGATCTTACTCATATAAAAATAGATACACTCTATGAAGAACATAAATTTGCATGTATGGCTCGTGATAGCGGAGAAGAAAGCCTCCACCCCGTTTCTAAAGATTTTGCGGATTATATCCACCACTTAGAAGAAGAAATAAAAACACGTCCCGACAGATTAAAACACCTTGCCAATAAACTCACAGAAAATTATCTTCAAAAATATACCTCCCGTACACCTTCCGAAAGATTACCTATAGGCGTTTCTGACTCGGTAGGTTCTTGGATAGATTGGGGAATATCTTATATTGGTCTTGGTCTCTTTAAAACCAACCAGAAATATGCTGTCCGCGCAAAAAATATTGCAGAAATGGCCGCAAGCGAATGTGATGTGGAATACAGGAAATCTCCACTTTTTGATAGAACAAAGAGAATCCAAATTGCTTTAGGAGAATTAGAAAAAATTTATCAAGAAATGTATAAAGCGAATATTAAAAAAGGTGAAGTCATTAGCATGCTAGAAGAAACATTTAGAGATTATTTCTTAGAATCAAACAATCATTTGAACAAATCAAAAAAAATGTTTTTGACTTGAAAGTTACATTTAACCTAGATTCAGTGCAGCAGACCTTCGCAGCAGGTTACAACTGCCGAATTTAGGTTTAATTTAATTACTATTCTTCCAAGTCGTTCCACCAGCCCCATCTTCCAACACAACAGACATGGCAAGCAATTCATCGCGAATACGATCTGCTTCTACCCAGTTTTTTTCTGCGCGTGCTTGATTACGCGCAGCAATTAAGCTTTCAATTTTTGCAACATCCATATTCTCTTTTCTACCTTGCAGAAATTGCATCGCGTTAGCTTGCAAAATACCCAATACACCACCTAATCGTTTTAATAATACTGCATGCTGTCCTGCTAATTGTAAATCACCCTGATTGCGTAACCGCTGAATTTCATGCGCTAATTCAAATAATACAGAAAACGCAATGGGTGTGTTAAAATCATCATCCATTGCAGTAACAAATTGCTTTTCATATTCAGTATCGAGAAGATCATCCGCATGAGGCAAATCACGCAACGCAGTATAAAAACGTTCTAACGCATGCTGCGCTTGCTGTAGCAAATCTTTGGAAAAATGAAGTGGACTGCGATAATGCCCAGCAAGCAGAAAATAACGCAATACTTCAGGGGAATAATCTTTTAGAATATCGCGAATCGTGAAAAAATTACCTAATGATTTGGACATCTTTTCTTTTTCAATTTGCAAATAACCTGCGTGCAACCAGTAATTGACAAATTTTTTGTTCGTTGCGCTTTCTGATTGTGCAATTTCATTTTCATGATGCGGAAAAATCAAATCCTTACCGCCCCCATGCATATCAAAACTTTCTCCTAATAATTGCATAGACATAGCAGAACATTCAATATGCCAACCAGGTCGGCCATGACCCCATGGCGACTGCCAAGAAGGTTCGCCTGGCTTTGCCATTTTCCATAATACAAAATCCAATGGATCACGCTTTACATCTGAAATTTCTACACGCGCACCACTTTCCAAATCATCAATGTTACGATGTGATAAACTACCATACTGCTTAAACTGTCTAACATCAAAATAAACATCTCCATTGGCAGCAACATATGCGTAATGATTTGCGATTAATTTCTCAACCAAAGCAATAATGTGCGGCACAAATTCCGTGGCTTTAGGTTCATCATCAGGTTTAAGCAAATTTAATTTTTGCATGTCTTCACAAAAAGCTTGAGTAAAATACTCAACGACAGAAATAAATTCTTGCTTGCTTTCATTTGCTCGTTTAATAATTTTATCATCAATGTCCGTTATATTACGCACGTACGTAACCACATAACCACGATAACGCAAATAACGCACTATCGCATCAAATGCAGTAAAGCTGCGCGCATTACCGATATGGCAATAATCATATACAGTGGGCCCGCAAACATAAATTTTAACTTTACCTTTTTCAATAGGTTGAAAAGTTTCTTTTTTGCGCGATAGACTGTTATAGATTTGTAACATTTTCTTTCCTCACTAATTCTAATGCATATGCAAAACGCTGTAATATTTTCTCCTTACCTAACAACGCAGCAATCTGCGCCAATTCTGGGCCATGCTGCTCTCCTGTTAACGCAATACGCAAAGGCATAAATAATTTTTTACCTGATACATTTAATTTTTCTTTTAAATCATCACAAACATTTTTAAAATCTATTCCATACTTTTTAACAGCAAGCGCCGCCTCAATAAAAAAACTTTCTGAAGCCTCTTGAAAAAGATGAATTTGCTCATGGGTAAACTGTAATTCATCGCAAAATAAAGCATCCGCCCATCGATGCGCTTCTTGGGGGAATAAAATATTTTTTCGCATAACATCAACAAATACGGTATGTTTTTCTTCAGGTACCTTTTCCATAATTTCTACGCCCAACCAATCTAATGTTGCACGCGTATCTAAAGCAATAACAGATTCTTTCTGCCAATGTAATAGTTGGTTTTTATCAAAACGCGCTGGCGACCGACTTAACTTTTCTAATTTAAAATAGTCTGCTAATTCTTTAAAATTCATTAAAGATTGCAGCTCGTAGGTATGACTCAAACGCGCCATGTAATTCAACACTGCAATAGCTAAATAACCGTGTTGATATAAATCATGCAAACTAAAACTACCCTGTCGTTTTGATAAGGGAGCACCATCATCACCAGTGATCATAGATAAATGACCGTATTGCGGTGCTCGCATATCCAATGCTTCTAACAACATTAACTGCCGTGGTGTATTCGCAAGATGATCATCGCCGCGGAGTACATGCGTCACTTCCATTAATGAATCATCAATTGCGTTACAAAATAAAAAGGATGCTGTGCCTTCTTGACGACGAACAATAAAATCACCCATATCATCACTATTAAAACGCTGCGAGCCCTTTACCAAATCGACAAATTCAATTGTTTTTTTTGCGGGCACGCGAAAACGCAAAGCGGGTTTTAATCCTTTTTTAAGTTTGTTTGTGATATCTTCTTGACTTAATCGCTGACAAGTACCGGGATACCGTGGCGCTTGACCTCGCGATAATTGAAGTTTGCGATTAAGCGCTAATTCTTGGTCTGTGCAAAAACAAGGGTAAACTAACTTACGATTTTCTAGTTCTGTATAATAACGATCATACAAATCATGACGCTGTGACTGCCAATAAGGTTGATATGGCCCACCAACGCCAGGCCCTTCTTGCCAAGTCAGCCCCAACCAATGTAAGTCTTCTTGTAATAGTTCTGTATATTTTTGTTCTGAACGTGCAAGATCTGTATCTTCAATACGTAATAAAAAGACACCTTTTTCTTTCGCTGCATATAAAGCACTAAACAATGCAGCACGTGCATTACCAATATGGATTAACCCAGTAGGACTGGGTGAAAATCGTGTACGAACCATGTTCGACCTCCTAAGAGCCTAACACACAAAGGAAGAATTATTTCCTTGCCTTAACCATCAATCTTTTCATTTCACGCACTGCATTTTCTAACCCTACAAAAATAGCCTGCGCAATAATGCTATGACCGATATTTAATTCATTTATTTGCGGAATACCCGCAATGGCTTGAACATTTTGATAATTCAAGCCATGCCCTGCATTCACAATTAATCCAGCAAGTTTTGCAAACTGCGCTACCTGTACAATACGCTCAAGCTCATTCTTTTGTTCTGCAAGAATCTTTGCATCCGCATAAGCACCCGTATGAATTTCAATAACGGGAGCCTGGCAACGTATGGCAGCTTCAATTTGCTTGATATCAGGATCAATAAATAAAGAAACAATAATACCTCGTTCAGCTAACCGAACACATGCGTCACGAATATAAGCCTCATTCATCAATACATTCAATCCACCTTCCGTGGTCAGTTCTTGTCGTTTTTCCGGTACAAAACAGCAATGCGGAGGGTTTATTTGTTCAGCAAAAGCCAACATGGCATCCGTTACCGCCATTTCAAGATTCAAGCGAGTTAATACTATTTGTTGCATAAGC
This sequence comes from uncultured Coxiellaceae bacterium, assembly GCA_964484285.1. Lineage (GTDB taxonomy): Bacteria > Pseudomonadota > Gammaproteobacteria > DSM-16500 > DSM-16500 > CAZUQP01. Next base: position 28,359 of record CAZAEO010000006.1, read on the forward strand.
TCGACATCGCGTTCCTGAATATGCCGGCGGTCTTCACGTAAATGCACAGTAATTCCATCTGCTCCACCTTTTTCTGCAGCATAAACTGCTTCAACAGGATCAGGATAACGAGTCAAACGTGCTTGACGTAACGTTGCAACATGATCAATGTTAACGCCTAATAAAATCGTTTCTTTATTATTCACTCTATTGGAACTCCTCTAAACAATTTGCGGCTATGGAGAACTTGAGGGCCTAATAAAGCACGCAATACCATCCGCATTAAACGTTTTGCATCATGCAAGGATACGGCGTCCGTGAGCTGCTCAGACGCCAATGCTAATAAACTTTTGCCCGAAAAAAGCATCTCTTGCGGCACATTCTCGTTCGGAAGACATAGCGCGAAACCTTCTTCAGGATAATAGCGATACACTTGATCGGCAACAAAAGCCTGACCATCTGACATAGTCTGCTTTAATGGTAATCCATACCCTATTTCGTCTAGCAACTTTTTTTCAAATAAACGCAAATATTCTTGTTGCAATACTGCGTTCTTTAATTCTAACAAGGTGTTTTGATAAATGGTATAAAGTTGCGGATGTGGATCGTATTTTGGCAGCAATCGAACCAACAATTCATTCAAATAAAAACCGCTTAACAAACACTCTCCTCGTAAATAAATAGGTATATTTTGCGGCTCAACTTGCTGCAAAGTCATTAATTCTGTTTTTCCTTGCCATGAAATCAATAATGGAAAAAAGGGCTGCAATAAATGACGCAACCTAGAATAACTTCGTCTCACACCACGCGCGACCAACCCAATACGACCATAATCCTGCGTAAAAACATCAAGCAGCATACTGGTTTCCCGATAAGGTCGATGATGTAAAACAAAAGCAGGCTGCAGAACAATGCGCAAGATATCAACTCCTTTCATCCCCCTCGCCTAAGGGCCCTAAAGGGGAAAATCCTAAACTTCCTAATACTCGCTCATCATTCGTCCAATTACTTTTAACCTTGACCCACAAATGCAAAAATATTTTACGGCCAAGTAACTTAACAATGTCTTTACGCGCTGCTGTACCAATACTTTTTAAACGCTCACCATTTTTGCCGATTACAATGGGTTTCTGGCCTTCACGTTCAACCCAAATAACTGCGCTAATATGCAGTAACCCTTCTTTTTCTTGCATGGAATCTACCACGACTGTCGTGCTGTAAGGCAATTCTTGACCGGTATGACTGATCAGCTTTTCACGAATCCTCTCAGCCACCTGAAATGGCGTATTTTTGTCTGTGATTTGTTCATCAGAAAATAAATGCACTCCTTCTGGCAACATTTGCATAATAGTCTTTTCCAATGAATCAATATTGATAGCGCGCTGCGCTGAAATAGGCACAATGTGTGTAAAATTAAATTTTTCTTTATATTTTTCAATCACGGGTAAAAGTAATTTTTTATCTTTTAGTTTATCGACTTTATTAATCACCAATAGGACAGGCGCATTTGTCGAACTGATTTTTTTTAATATCATGTCATCGTCATCGTTCCAACCTGTTGCTTCAACTAAAAAAACAATCACATCTGCATCGATGATCACTGAACTTGCCAACCTGTTCATGTAACGATTCATGGCTCGTTTTTCTGCGTGATGTAATCCAGGCGTATCCATATAGACAACTTGTATCGCTTCGTTGGTTTTAATCCCTAGAATTTGATTACGAGTCGTTTGCGGCTTTGCCGAAATGATACTAATTTTTTTACCCATTAAAGTATTTAATAAAGTAGATTTACCTACATTAGGTCGTCCGATAATTGCCACATAACCACATCGTGTTACAGTGCTCATTTTTTTATAATCTCTAACATATTTTCTGCAGCAGCCTGTTCTGCACGACGACGACTTGTCCCCTTCCCCAATACTTTTTGATCTTGCACAGTACAGCTTACTACAAACGTTTGTTGATGCGCCTCGCCCTCTAACGCCTCTACCTCGTAAACAGGCAATGACAAGTGATGGCGTTGCAAATATTCTTGTAACTGTGTTTTAGGATCTTTGTGACTAGCTGCAAGCATGAGCGAATTCAATAAAGGTTGATACCAAGATAAAATTGCCTCATGTACAGCAAGAAAGCCGCCATCTAAATAAATCGCGCCCACGATTGCTTCCATCGCGCAGGATAGAATAGACATTCTCTCACTGCCGCCACTCTTCAGCTCTCCCATGCCAAGATACAAATAACGTCCTAATTCAAATTGTCGTCCCAAGATACCGAGTGTTTCGCGATTAATTAATGTTGCTCGCCAGCGACTTAAATCGCCTTCTTGTGCAGCGGGATATTGTTGAAATAATATTTCAGCAATCACAAAATTAACAATAGAATCACCTAGAAATTCCAGGCGCTCATTATTATCTTCACCGCTACTGCGATGAGTCAACGCTATTTTTAATAATCGCGGGTCATTAAAATGATAGCCTATTTTACGAGACAATTCTTTTTCACTCATACTATTCTCTCAATGAATCAGCGATCCTATTCTATTCCATCTAATTTTATGCAACAAATCAGCATTAGAATCCCAACTCATCCAGACAAAGTTTGCTTTACCAATAATATTTGCATCCGGCACAAATCCCCAATAACGACTATCCGCACTATTATCTCGATTATCTCCCATTGCAAAATACATGCCAGGTGGTACAACAACATTGGTAAAATCATCATTTGCTTTATCTGAAACTTGATAAATGGAATGCTTAACTCCCAACAGATCTTCTTGCTTCTGTATAACGGGTAAACTTAATCCATCTTCATCACGATCAAGCGTATTTTGCTGAAATTCCTGCGGTGCTTTTTTGCCATTGATGTAGAGCACTTTATTAAGATAACTAACATGATCCCCCGGTATACCAATCACACGTTTAATAAAATCGACCGAAGGTTTAGGCGGATAACGAAACACAATGATATCGCCTCGTTTGATTTCTTCTACCGGATAGATTTTTTTATGAATCACGGGTAAACGAATTCCATAATGAAATTTATTAACTAAAATAAAATCCCCAATGAGCAACGTAGGTTCAAGTGATCCACTGGGAATACGAAAAGGTTCATATAAAAATGATCTGAGAAAAAATACAATCAACAAAATCGGAAAAAATGATCTTGCATAATCGATAATAAGAGGCAGCTTTACTTCCGCAGAAGTTAATCGACGACGACGCGCGGCTAAAAAAAGAATATCAAATAAAGCAATCACACCACAGAGGATAGTCGCATAAAATAAAATAAGTTCAAAATTAAAATTCATTTCTTGTCTACCTTCAATATAGCCAAAAATGCTTCTTGTGGAATTTCAACATTTCCGACTTGTTTCATTCGTTTCTTGCCTTCTTTTTGCTTTTCCAGTAATTTACGTTTTCGGGTAACATCACCACCATAACATTTTGCCAATACATTTTTACGTAATGCCTTGACCGTCATACGGGCAATCACATGCGCACCAATCGCAGCTTGAATCGCAACATCAAACATCTGACGAGGAATAAGTTCCTGCATTTTTTCTGCTATTTGCCGGCCTTTATATTGTGATTGCTCGCGGTGAATAATTAAAGCAAGCGCATCTACTTTATCCCCATTAATTAATAAATCCAATTTTACCAAATCCGCCGCTTGAAAATAGGAAAAACTATACTCCAATGATGCATAACCACGACTCACTGATTTCAAACGATCAAAAAAATCCAATACGATTTCAGCCAATGGAATTTCGTATGTTAGCGAGACTTGATTGCCAAGATACAATAAATTTTTTTGCACGCCGCGGCGCTCCACACACAGTGTAATCACACTACCTAAATATTGTTGAGGAACCAAAATATTGACCTTTGCAATAGGCTCACGAATTTCTTCAATATAATTGAAAGACGGCAGCTTGGCAGGATTATCAATATAAAGCGTTTCGCCTTTAGTAGTCACCACTTCATAAACCACTGTAGGAGCAGTCGTAATTAAATCCAGACCATATTCACGCTCAAGCCGTTCTTGCACAATCTCCATATGCAACATACCGAGAAATCCGCAACGAAAGCCAAATCCTAATGCTTCGGATGATTCGGGTTCATAAAACAATGCCGCGTCATTTAAACAAAGTTTCCCTAGCGCCTCACGAAATGCAGGAAAATCTTCTGCTCGAACCGGAAATAATCCTGCATAGACTTGAGGTTTAATTTTTTTAAATCCGGGCAACGGATTTAACGCGGATTTATTTGCGTGCGTTAAGGTATCGCCTACAGGCGCACCATTAATATCTTTAATGCCCGCAACCACATATCCCACTTCACCCGCGCTTAACGCATTAGTTGCAATCCGTTTAGGAGTAAAGACTCCGATACCACTCACTTCATGGGATTTACCCGTTGACATGACTTGCATTTTATCGCCTAGTTTAAGCGACCCATTCTTAACACGTACGAGCGATACTACGCCCAAGTAACTATCAAACCAAGAATCGATAATCAACGCTTGTAAGGGTGCTGTGACGTCTCCTTCTGGTGGTGGGATATCTGCAATCAATCTCTCGAGTAGCTCTTCAATTCCTACCCCTGTTTTAGCACTAACGCGTAGCGCATTTTTTGCTTCAATACCAATAATTTCTTCAATTTCATGGATAACACGATCAGGATCTGCTTGCGGTAAATCAATTTTATTTAACACAGGAAGAACCTCAAGCCCCTGCTCAATAGCCGTATAACACACAGCTAGGGTCTGCGCCTCCACCCCTTGAGCCGCATCCACTACGAGTAATGCCCCTTCACAAGCAGCAAGGGAACGAGACACCTCATAAGAAAAATCCACATGACCAGGGGTATCAATAAAGTTCAGCTGATAGGTTTGGCCATCTTTAGCTTGATAATGTAACGTAACACTATGCGCTTTTATCGTAATTCCACGCTCACGTTCTAAATCCATTGAATCCAATACTTGTTCGGACATTTCACGATCGCTTAAGCCCCCGCATAATTGAATTAAACGATCCGCCAAGGTAGATTTACCATGATCAATATGAGCAATAATAGAAAAATTGCGAATAAGCGACATCATTTTTCCAATAGGATAAAGGCAGGAATAGTAACGTATTTTAGATAAGGGCTCAATGCATATTCCTAAGCCGTACAATCAACTGCCGATAACTATCTTTTGGCATCGCATCATAAAATATGACACAAGATTGCTTCAGTCGTTTTCCAGGAAGGGTAAATCGCAATACAGATACCAAGCTGGTGGCAATGCTATCGCCGCCTAATGTAATAGACAACATCTGATCGGCACGATGCATGATCCATCCCTGTTCATGATGAGAAACAGCCTGCCATTGATAGTTTTGCCAAAAAATTAAAACGCCATAAATCAGGATAACACCCATGAAACCTGCCTTGATCTCTATCGGCCAAGCCAAATATCCAATCATAAAGCAGCTCCCTAACAAGATAGCGGCATAAAACAAAATAAATAGCTTAGAAACATATAATTTACTTTCGAATTTTTGCATGTTGACGAACCTTCTCAACCATCGCGGCAAATGCTGTATTTGAAGCGGTTTCTTTGCCAGTTAACCACATAAATAATTCTTGATCATTACACTTTAATAACTCTACAAAAAGCCGCTGGTCTGTTGATGACAAGCCTATATAAGCTTCATTTAAAAAATTCCCTAATAAAACATCAAGTTCCAACATTCCACGCCGGCAAGCCCAACGTAAACGCGATGGTATGAGGTCGTCCATAATCTTTATCCTCTTAAGGTTTTACTCATTATTCTGAGTTATTATATTGATTAAGACAAAAGTGTGCAGTATTCTTAAAAACAAAGGGTTAGCCTACCAAGGAAGGTAAATACAAGCTATTTTTACTAAAAGTAGGCCTATTGTATGTCATCATCACCAGCATCACCACTAAAAGAAGAATTGCTTAACGCACTGTTACCTTTAATAAATCGTCATAAAGGACTTAAAAAACGTTTTGACGAACTTACGCAGCTTCCTCTTGCCGACGCCGATTATTTTGATGCCTTTATGCTGGTATTCGGTATATTGTTAAGAAAGCCGGAAATTATGCAAGATAAACAAAGTAAATCCCTTAAATTGTTTACCCGTTATTGTGCAAATCATATTAGTATCATTGAAGAAATCAACTATACTAAAACTAAAAAAATTCCTCGCGGCTAGCTCTAGGGAGTATACATGAAACACGATTTTCTGCATTATCTTGCTCACGAAATCGATCAATTAAAACATTCCGGTTTATTTAAAGGTGAACGAATCATTACTTCACAACAACAAGCGCTTATCACTGTTATTGATGGTAGTGAAGTTTTAAATTTTTGCGCCAATAATTACTTAGGCTTAGCCAATCACCCTGATCTGATCACCGCCGCCAAGAATGCATTAGATCAATATGGTTTTGGCATGTCATCTGTACGTTTTATTTGCGGCACGCAATCTATCCATAAAGAATTAGAAAATCGCTTAAGCGAGTTTCTAGGCATGGAAGATACTATATTGTATTCTTCCTGCTTTGATGCTAATGGTGGTTTGTTTGAAACGTTACTAGGCCCTGAAGATGCCATTATCAGTGACGCATTAAATCATGCCAGCATCATTGATGGCATCCGGCTTTGTAAAGCACAGCGCTTTCGTTATCATAATAACAACATGCATGACCTGGAAAAAAAATTACAAGAAGCTGAAAATTGCCGCTATCGTTTAATCGCCACAGATGGTGTTTTCTCAATGGATGGCATTATCGCAAATTTGCCAGCTATCTGCGATCTCGCAGAAAAATATCATGCACTGGTTATGGTAGATGATTCGCATGCAGTTGGCTTTATGGGAAAAAATGGCCGCGGAACACATGAATATTACAACGTCATGGATCGCGTCGATATTATTACCGGCACACTTGGCAAAGCATTAGGCGGCGCTTCAGGTGGTTATACGAGTAGCAAAAAAGAAATCGTCGAATGGCTGCGTCAACGTTCTAGACCTTACTTATTTTCTAATACACTCGCACCCGTCATTGCGGCAACATCCATCAACGTACTCGATCTATTAGAATCAAGTCATGCTCTTATGCAACGCTTACATGATAATAGTGCATATTTTCGCAAAAACATGCAACAATTGGGTTTTAAACTCATACCGGGTGAACATCCTATTATCCCTGTTATGTTAGGGGAAGCAACATTAGCAAAATCAATGGCTGACAAATTATTAAAAGAAGGCGTCTATGTCATTGGATTTTCTTATCCCGTCGTACCGCATGGCCAGGCACGTATTCGCACGCAATTATCCGCTGCACACGAAAAAATACATTTGGATAAAGCAATCAATGCATTCGCTAAAATAGGTCATAAGCTAGGAGTTATTTAGTCAATGAAAGCACTCACAAAAACAAAACCCGAACGAGGCATTTGGTTAAATGAAGTCGCCAAACCCATTATAGGGCATAATGACGTTTTAATTAAAGTCAAAAAAACCGCTATTTGCGGCACAGACATACACATTTACAATTGGGATGATTGGGCACAGCAAACCATTCCTCTACCTCTTACCATTGGTCATGAGTTTAGCGGAGAAATTGTCGAAATTGGCCAAGATGTAAAAGGCTTTAAAATAGGCGATCGCGTTTCTGGTGAGGGACATATTGCCTGCGGTTTTTGCCGTAACTGCCGCGCTGGTCGTCGACATATTTGCCGTAAAAACGAAAGCGTTGGCGTCACTCGCGCTGGTTGTTTTGCTGAATATATTTCATTACCCGCAGTGAATGCCTACCCTGTCCCCGATAATATTACTGATAAACAAGCCGCCATTTTAGATCCGCTTGGTAATGCGGTACATACTGCACTTGCATTTAGTGTCGTAGGCGAAGATGTATTAATTACGGGAGCAGGTCCAGTGGGGATCATGGCAGCAGCCGTAACACGCCATGTGGGTGCAAGACATATCGTCATTACAGATGTGAATCCTTATCGTTTAGATCTTGCAAAAAAAATGGGGGCATCGCTCGCATTAGACACCCAACAAATTTCATTGAAAGAAGCGATGACTACGTTAGACATGCGTGAAGGATTTGATGTGGGCTTGGAAATGTCAGGTCATCCTGCAGCATTTAATGATATGTTAAAACATATGAATCATGCGGGTAAAATTGCGTTGCTGGGTTTCTTGCCCCATGAAACACAAATAGATTGGAACCACATCATCATGAAAGGGCTGCAAATCAAAGGGATTTATGGCCGCGAAATGTTTGAAACCTGGTATAAAATGATTTGCATGTTGCAAAGTGGACTCGATGTATCATCTGTCATAACACACGAATTTCATTTTAGCGAATATCAAAAAGCATTTGACACCCTGTTATCTGGAAAAAGCGGCAAAATTATTATGAGTTGGAATTAAATAACAAAACTGTCATTCTTCCGTCATCCTAATGTCAGAATTGCTATGTTAGCATATCCATCTCTACTTTTAATTTAACAAGGAGATTTAATATGATAACTACCCGCACCAAACGCCGCCTTAACCTTGAAGATCCTGAACAATCTGCCCCTTTACTTACGTCTGAAACTGCACCAATGGAAAATATATTTATTTCTGATGTAACGAAACGTTCAGATATGCAATATATACCTATTCCTGAAGAACCCAATATCGAAGAAGAAAAAACGATACCCTTATCTCCGAAAAATCAAAAAATACAACTACCCAACCAGGTTTCGTCAGTTGATAGCGGAAAAGAAAAAAAATTAAGCGATGTAGTCACATCTTCAACGTTAGCTAATGAAGATTTCACTACGCAAACAGCAAATATTGTTAACGCATTTAACAAAAATGTAACGCAAAGTTGTTTTGTTACCTCGATGATTCGCGGTGAACGACTGAATCCTGGTGAAGTATTACTTGGCCATCGCAATCAAACACCCGAACTTGCGCTATTTAATAATCAAAAAATTGCTTTGGAATCTATTATAACAGGACCTAATACTATTCTGGAAAGAACAGGTAAACATAAAATCAATTCTCCTTTCTATGGTGCTCACGGAAGTTACGTAGTCAATGTGCCACGCGGCCAATATGCTAAGGCCATGTTAGGCAACAAACCGATATTATTAGATGAAGGTCCGCATGTTATTCATGATCCATTATTTAGCTTTGATCCTAGAAAAGATCTTATTAAGCAGGCATCACCCTACATTCAACATGGTACAATATATATTTTGCGAGTACCTGCGGGTTCAATTGCTAAAATTTGGATTGGTTCTACACCTTATTTGCTTGAAGCACGTGATGCACCTTATGTATTTAATACCCCTTTATTCAAACTAGACTCAAAAAAAACTCAAGATAAAGAGGATAAAGAAGAGAAAGAGGAGGAAGCTCTTTTTGAAAATGCTGCAGAAAAATCAATCACTCATGGATCTCTCAAACGAATCATTCCGCGAACAGGTGAAGTCGCAATTACCTACAATCAAGGTGAATTAACTATCATTGATAAACCTATATTGATTACTTCTCCTATGCATAATGTAGATTCTTTTTTAGATATCAATACTAAAACATTACTCTTGCCTTCTGAGGGAACCAAAACGCTAAGATTAAAAGAAAATCCTAAAGCAACACCGGATGAAATCGCGTATGAAATATTTCAAACGGCAGATCGTTTGATAATAGGCGTGAAGTTATGTGTCGTTTACCACATTCATGATGCGAAAACAGCAATAAAGCGTTTAGGCAAAGCAGGCATTGTACCTCACATTGAAAGCCTTGCTACAGCCGATATGGCAAATGCGATCCAACAATCCAACTCAAGCACTTATTTATCATCTTATTCCAATAAACCCAACCTTCCTCATGATGAACAAAAAGCGTCTGCACCATCCCTTTTCAGCACGATTCAAGATGGTGTAAGAGATAAATTGGCAAAACATTTGGATGAGTATGGCATTACGTTAGTCCAGCTTAGATTCGAAACACCTAAAATTATGAATACTGAAATTGGCAAAAAAATGGAGGAACAATCGCTGCTCACTGCGCAAACACATACTAAGAAAACCCTCATTGACCAACAAACTGATCTTGCAACCAAACAAGCAGATCAAGAAGCACAAGTCCAAGCTATTGTACAAAAACAAAAAAATGAGAGTCTGGTTTCAGCAGCTACAGCGAAATTGAACGCGGCAAAAATTGAAGCAAAAGCCTTACTCGAAATGGAAAAAGCAAAGCAACAAGCTGGATTATTACAAGCAAGAGTATTAAAACAGTCTCGAGAAACATTTCAACTGGAACTGGCTAGAATACAAGCGGAGGGGTTGCGAAATGCACGGGTAAATCTTGTTATTGGGCCTCCTGGCGGAATCAATCCTTTTCAATTGTTTTCAGGGAGTCTGTTCTCAGGGAATCTTAACAATACTATGGATCAACAATCCGTTGTGATAACAGGAGAGCACAAATTAGAAAACCAAAAAACAATGTGATATAGATCAATGGCACTAACCTAAGATGAAATTTTTTTATTAAACAAATATGTACACTTCGTCATTGCGAGCGAGAGCGAAGGATTAAGATAAGATCCTTCGCTAGCGCTCCACTACTGTCCGGTGAAGTGGTGTAAATATTGAACGTCCTTGAGAAAGCG